>JAAXVQ010000120.1 GCA_013335425.1 Candidatus Firestoneibacteriota bacterium
TTTCCCCTGGCGCGGGAAGCGGCGCTGGCCCAATCGGGCATTGCCTGGACGTATTTTAAAGTCAATGATTACGTTCAAGCCGAGCCGGCGTTTCGGCGCATCCTGTTGGTTTACGCCGCCGGTCCGGCGCAAAGCGATGCCCGGTTGCGTCTGGGAGATATTGCCTTCAACCGCAAGGAGTATGCGGCAGCCGATGAGAACTACAGCAGCGTGATTTCCCAGGTACCCGGCACCCCGGAATGCACCGAAGCGCTTTTTCAAAGCGGGTGGTGCGCTTATCGCAGCGAAGACTTCTCCCGGGCCCAGGCCCGTTGGAACCGCTTGGTGGCCGAACAACCCAAGCATGCCCTGGCCGGCGAGGCTTTGTACTGGTCGGCTTGGGCCAAGTTTCGGCAAGGCGCCTATGCCGATGCCCGGGAAGTCTTTCGGCGCATGGCGGCCGCGTATCCGGCCAGCCACTTGGCCGCCGACGCCCAATTGCGCATCGGCATGTGTTACTACAATGGCAAACAATATCCCGACGCCATTGCGGCCTACCAAAAATTTGTCCATACCCATCCGGAGCACGAGCTGGTGCCGGACGCCCTCTATGGGGTTCAGTGGTCTTATTACCAGCAGGGCAAGTTTAAGGAGGCTGTCGATGCCTCCAAACAATTTGTGAAGACCTATCCTCAAAGCCCGCTCTCGGCCAATGTGCAATATCATATCGGCGAACATTATTTTCAGCATGCCAACTACGACCGCGCGCGCCGGGAATATCAGGAGATTTTAGCCAATTTCAGCCAAAGCCCTTTGGCGGCCGACGCGCTTTACGGTTGTGCCTGGTGCGACCTGAAAGAACGGAAATTTTCCGAAGCTCTGGGAAATTTTCGCAAAGTGATGACTGATTACCCCAATCGCGACTTGGCCGTACAGGCGGCTTTTTGGATCGGCAGCGTGTATTATCAACTGCATGAATATGACCAGGCGATCAACACCTTCAACAAGTTTGTGGAAGCGCACCCGGATCACAAGCTGGCGGCGGATGCCCGTTTCAACAAGGCCATGGCCTTCAAACGCCTGGACCAGGGCAAGGAAGCCCAGCAAGCCTATCAGGATGTGATTGACCATTACCCCAAGACCGAACTGGCATTTCGGGCGCAAATGCATGTGGGTTATATGCTGCAGGACTCCAACCAGTTTCCGGCAGCCGTGGAGGCCTTTAAACAGGTGACGTTAAACGCCCCCACGGAGATGGCCGCCGAAGCGCAGTATTGGATCGCCGATATTTACGAGAGTCAAAAAGAAAACCAGGCTGCAGCGCGCGAGTATCTCAAGGTAGCCGACCAGTTTCCGTCTTCCAACCGTTGGGCGGTGGCCGCTTTGGCGCACGTGGCGGAGTTGCATGAAAAATCCGGTGAGTTTGAAGCGGCCATCGGCATTTATCAACGCATTGTCCGCACCAGCAAAGACAAGGGCGCCAAGAAATCCGCCAAGGACCGCATTAAGCTCATCAAGGAAAAGTTGGCGGCCTTGGAAGCGCCGCCGGCGTCGCAGAAGTCCGCCCCGGGAAACAAAGCAGGTGGAGAACAATGAGCAAACGAAATTGGTTGGGTCTGATTCTGGCGGTGTTGATTTTGAGCCCTGCTTGGTTTCAAGGCGCGGCCGCTGCGACCGTGGACCGTACGGGGGAATTGTCCGGGGAACCGGCAACCCCCAAAACTAAAGCGCCTGCAGCTCCCGGCATGCAGGAACCTGAAGCCACGATGCCTACTAAAAATTTGCCTGCCCGTCCGGCTTTGAAAATGCCCGACGTGGTGGTCAAAGGGGAACGTCAGTTTCGCGTGACCGCGGAAAAACGGGAATTGCTCATGCTGGACCCCATGTCCGGCACCAAAGAAATACCCTCGGATTTGGCCTCGGTGGCCATTCCTGGTTTGAATACACAAAAAGGCGCGCCGGCGGCGGAAACCGTTTCTGCCAAAAATTACCTGGCGCTTTTAGAGGCGGGCGGCGGCACCTCGCGTCAAGGCGAAGGGCGCGTGGTGGTGGGTCAGGAATTTGAAAGCATCAATTATCTTTTCCAAGGCAATTATTTGGCCGGGGAGAGTTCCGACGGATTCGGGATCGCCCCCTTTGGACAGAAGGGCAGCGCCGGTTTGGATGTGCGCGCCACTCCCTTGACGAATCTGAACTTGGTATTGAGCCTCCTGGGGCAGGGGGAATCACAAAGGCAACCGGTGGCGGCGTCGGCTTGGGGTGATTGGCTCGAACGGGCCAACACCGGCGTTGGACTGCAGGGTGAATGGGCATTTGCCTCCCGCAGCAACTTGAAAGTTTCCGGATTTTATCAAAATTTTGAGGAGCAAGGCGCCGGCGCTTCCGCCGTGCCGCTGCCGCAACTGGATGCCCGGATTGTAGAAGGAAAAGTCGAATATGAGCAAAACGTCGGGCATGTGCTCAACGACGGCTTGAGCATCTGGGCGAGGCTGAGCCTTGATAAGCAGGACGCGTCGTTGAGCCGGACTCCGGGAGCAGGTGAAGTTTCCGAATTGAAAAAAACACTGGAAGTCGTAAGCCGGTTTAGGCCGGCGACTTTTCTCTTGCTGGATGCCGGGGTGCAATTGGATGACTACAGCGGCGTCAACGATCAGAGTACCGCCCATGTACAAGCACGTGTTTCAGGTATCCTGCCCACGGGCTCGGTCCTCTATGCGGAGACTCACCCGGGTTTGCGCTGGCGACCGGTCAGCGATTGGGCCTACGAACAGCCGCACCCGGTGGTGGCGCTGTTGCCCGGGCCCGAGGAGGTAAGTGCCGATTGGCATGCCGGATGGCGGCAGAACTGGGTAGGCGTGGTTTCTTCAGACGTGGCTTGGTTTCGCCAGGATGCACACGCGACCCCGGTGTGGATGGATGCCAATCGCGATGGTCTCTTTGAATATGTCAACTTGGATACCACACACGTTCAGGGCGTGCAAGCTGGTTTGGAGGTTCGCTACTCGGGGACCCTATCCCAGAATGCAAATTACACATACCGGCTTGCCGACGCGGGTTCCGAGGCTCATGTACCGTATGTTCCGCAGAGGGAATTTTCCACCGAGCTGCGTTGGAGCCGTACCCCTTGGGAAATCAGCGTTGGCTATCATTACCTAGGAGAACGCTTTTCCCTGCCTGGTTCCGATGCCGCCACCCTGACCCCGGCGCATTTGCTGGGGTCTAAAGCCGACTACGAGATCACCCGCGGCTGGAACGTATTTGCACGTCTGGACAATATGCTCGGCAGCACCTGGGAAGAATGGTCCGGTTATCCCGCCCGGACATTCGCCGTTTTGGTTGGCATGCGTTTATCCCTGTAGGGGCAGGCTTCCACGCCCGCCCGGCATTTGCCGTCGTTTGTGTGCCCGCCCGGTATTTGATGTTTAAATTTTTTTATTCATTTAGGAGGAATTCCGTATGTTTGCAAATATGACGTTTTGGCAGTTGTTGGCCAAGGGTGGTTGGACCATGGTCATCCTTTTGGTGTTTTCCCTGGTCTCGTGGTTCATCATTTTTGAACGCTCGCTCCGCTACCATCAAGCCAAGTTGGATTTGGACGGGTTCATGCAAAAGATCAAGAAACTGCTGCAAACCCGTAAAACCGTGGAAGCCGGGGATTTGTGCCAGGAAACCCCGGGCCCGGTAGCGGCGGTACTCAACGCCGGTTTGCGCCATGCCGAAAAGGGAGCGGTTTCGGCACGCGAGGCCATGGAGCGCGCCAGCGCCTTGGAATTAATCCGTTTGGAGCATTTGCTCTCGGTGCTGGCCACCGTGGGTTCGGTCTCGCCCTTTGTAGGCTTATTTGGCACGGTTTTGGGCATTATCAGCGCGTTTTCGGCCTTGGCCGGCAACGCGGCTGCGGGACCCACAGTTGTGGCCAGCGGCATTGCCGAGGCGCTTATTGCCACGGCCGCGGGTCTTTTTACCGCCGTACCTGCGGTGATCGCCTACAATTTCTTTGTGCGGCGCGTTACCCGGTTTGACACGGAAATGGCCACCTCGGCTTCGGATCTGCTCGACGTGCTTTTCACCAAAAACGAAGCCGATGAGGGCAGTAATGCCGTGCCCGCCCACCTGCGCCCGGGGAGAGGCTGAACATGCGCCGCCCGGCACAGCGCAACCGCGTCATGGGGGAGATCAACATCACGCCCTTAACCGACGTGATGCTGGTGCTTTTGGTCATTTTCATGGTTACCACGCCTTTGATTATGAAAGCGGGGATTGACATCAATTTGCCCAAGGCGCATGCCCAACCGGACGCACCTGTACAACGTCTGACCATTACCCTCAGCGCCGAAGGGAAGGTTTATGTGGACAACGAGGTTGTGGGTTTGGAGCAACTCGGTGCGGTTTTGTCCGAGCGTTTTAGAAAAGGGGCGGACCCGAACGTAACGATTTCCGCGGACAAACAAGTTCCTTACGGGGAAGCGGTGCGCATTTTGGATATTGCCCGCCAGGCGGGTGCTGCCAAGCTGGTGCTTTCCGCCGAGCCGCTGCCGGCAGGGCCCAGTGCCGGGGAGTCGGTTAAGCCGTGACCTGGGACAAGACGACGGGAACTTCCCTGACCTTGGCTGTGGTTTTTCACGGCGCACTGGCCCTCACCCTGGGGTTTGTGGCTTTGGCGAACTTGCAACCCGTCAATCAGAGCCCCTTGCTCATTGAGGTCACCTTGCAGGGTTCCAGTGCGCCGCTTTCCACCACCGAAGGGGTGAAAGACATTGGCGAGGTGTTGGCCCCAAAACAGGAAGACAAAGATGAAACGCCGGTTATGACCGCTGCCCAGGTTAAGGCCTGGCAGGCTGAAAAACGGCAGCAGCTTATTCAGGAACTTTCGGAAACCCGTAACAAGGTAAAAATCGGAGCCACCAACCAGGAACTGCGCAAGCACAACACGGGCCTAGCCGAAGGGCGCGGGGCTGGGGAATATGGACAACCCGGTTCCCCCCAAGGGACCTTAAGCTTGACCGGGGCCATTGCCTCGCGTGGTTATAAGGAACCTGATTTTTCCAGCTTAAAATCTCTGATCACCGAAGAAACCCAGTTGCGCTTAAACCTGGTGGTTTCCCCGGCCGGGGAAGTCAAGCAAGCCACTTTGTTTGAGACTTCGGGCTTTCCTTACGTCGATTCTAAAGCCCTGGACATCGCCCGCACGATGGTCTTTGACCCCCTCCCGGCGGATTGGAAACAGGAAGACCAGTCCGGTGTGCTCACCGTAAAGCTGAAACTTTAATTCACATGGAGTCATTTTCGCTTGAGCGTATTTTGGCGGATTTGAACCCGGGGCAGCGCGAGGCCGTGCTGCACGGCGCGGGTCCGCAATTGGTCGTGGCTGGGGCCGGCACCGGTAAAACTACGGTGTTGACCAAGCGCGTGGCCTACCTGGTGGCGGCGAAAGTCTGTTCTGCCAAGGAAATTTTGGCCCTCACCTTTACGGACAAGGCTGCCGAAGAAATGGAAAGCCGCGTGGATCAACTGGTGCCCTATGGGTACACGGACTCCACGTTATGCACGTTCCATGCCTTCGGGGAGAGGGTCCTGCGCGAACAGGGGTTTTTGCTGGGATTGAACCCCGATTACCGGGTACTTTCAGGTCCGGAACAATTGGTCTTTCTGCGCGAACGCCTCTTCGACCTGCCTTTGGAAAAACTCCGCCCTTTAGGGGACCCCACCAAACATTTGGCCATTATGCTCTCCAATATATCCCGGGCCAAGGACGAGGATGTATCACCCGCGGCTTACCAAGCCTTCTGCCAGGCCAAACTGCAGGCAGCCGGCGGGGATGAAGAAACGGTGGCCCGTTGGGGAAAGCATGCGGAAATGGCCGAAATCTACGCGCGCTATCAAACCTGGATGATGACGGCCGGGTTTGTGGATTTTGGTGATCTTATCGTACGGACCCTGGAACTTTTTCGCGCCCATCCGGACGTGTTGGCGGAATTCCGCCAACGTTTCACTTATTTGCTGGTGGATGAATTTCAGGACACCAACTTGGCACAGTTTGAGCTTATCCAACTGTTGGCCGGAAAAAGCGCCAATTTGACCGCCGTCGGAGATGACGATCAAAGTATTTACAAATTCCGCGGCGCCGCCATTTCCAACATTTTGCAATTTACCCGTCTCTACCCCCAGGCACAAATTCGCGTGTTAACCGAAAATTATCGTTCCGGGCAGGAGATTTTGGATACGGCCTACCGCTTGATCCGCCACAATGACCCTGAACGCCTGGAAATCAAGCATGGTTTGGACAAACGTCTGGTTTCCACCCGAGGCCCGGGGATGCCCGTGATGTTTCACGCCTTTGACACGGTCTCGGCCGAGGCTGATTGGATGGCGGTACGTATTCAGCAGGCACATACCCAGGGGCGCGCCTGGCCGGATTTTTGTATTCTCGTGCGCTCCAACAGCCAAGCCGACCCGTTCATGCGGGCCCTGAATTTGCGCGGCATTCCTTTTCGTTTTTCCGGCAGCCAAGGCCTTT
>JAAXVQ010000469.1 GCA_013335425.1 Candidatus Firestoneibacteriota bacterium
TCCTAAATCAGCCTTTACCCGCAGTCCGCTTACCTTTGCGTCCTTTGCGGTGAAATTGTTTTCGCCTTTTACGTGACTTTTATAATATGTATCTGCTCAAGTCCTGGTTCTTCAGCAAATCCCCGATGCGTTCGCGCACATAGGCGGCGGTCACGGTCACGGTTTGCCCCGGCATCTCCGAGGCATTGAAACTGACGTCTTCGAGCACGCGCTCCAGCACCGTGTGCAGGCGGCGCGCGCCGATGTCCTCGGCCAAACGGTTGGCCTGCTGCGCCACCTCGGCCATTTCCCGGATGGCATCCGGCGCAAACTCCAACACCACGTTCTCCGTGGCCATCAAGGCGCTGTACTGCTTAGTCAGCGCCTGCCGCGGTTCGGTCAAGATGCGCATGAAGTCCTCGGCCGTTAGAGGCTTGAGTTCCGCGCGCAGCGGGAAACGCCCTTGCAGCTCGGGAATCAGATCCGAGGGTTTGGAAACGTGAAACGCCCCGGCGGCTATAAAAAGAATATGATGCGTACGCACTTCCCCATGCCGGGTGTTGACCGTGGTGCCTTCCACAATCGGCAACAGGTCACGTTGCACGCCTTCGCGGGAAACGTCCGGGCCGTGAGCCTGTTCGCGCCCGGCCACTTTGTCCAGCTCGTCCAGAAACACGATGCCCATTTCCTCGACCCGGCGCACGGCTTCGGCTTTGATCTCGCCCATGTCCACCAAGCGGTTCAGTTCTTCCTGGATTAAAACCCGCCGCGCTTCCGAAACCTTGACCCGCCGCTGCCGGGATTGCCCGGCACCGGGGACTATGTTTTGAATCATGTCCTGGAGGTTCATGCCGACTTCTTCCAGGTTGGCCCCGGAAAAAATCTCCACCATGGGCATGGGGCCGTCCTTGCTTTCGAGTTCCACCATCTCGTCTTCCAGCTCTTTGTCCTGGAGCTGCCGGCGAACCTTGGCGCGCGCCTCCTGATGCTTGACGCGGCGCTGTTCGTTCTCGGCCGCCTGTTCGGGAGACGGAACAGGACTGTTGCGTTTTCGCCCCAAGGGCGGCAGAAAAATGTCGAGCAGACGCTCCAGCGCGGCCTCCTCGGCTTTTTCCTTCACCAGCGCGAAGCGCTCCTCGCGCACCAGGTTGAGGGCCTGGTTCACCAAGTCGCGGATCATGGACTCCACGTCGCGCCCCACGTAGCCGACCTCGGTGTATTTCGAAGCCTCCACCTTGATGAACGGAGCCTTCACCAAGGCGGCCAAACGCCGGGCGATCTCGGTCTTGCCAACCCCCGTGGGGCCGATGAGCAGAATGTTTTTCGGCGTTACTTCGTCGCGCAAGTTTTCGGACAACAGCCGGCGACGCAGGCGGTTGCGCAGCGCCACGGCCACCACGCGCTTGGCTTCGCCCTGCCCCACGATGTATTTGTCCAGTTCGACGACAATCTGCCGGGGCGTCAGCTCGAATTCCTGATCGCCTGTGTTCATAAGACTTCCACCGTGATTTCCCGGTTGGTGTAGATGCAAATATCCGCGGCAATGCCCAACGCTTCGCGGGCAATGTCCGCGGCCGAGAGCTGCGTCTGCGCCAACAGGGCCCGTCCCGCGGCCAGGGCGTAACCGCCGCCCGAACCGATGGCCGCCACCGGATCGTCGGGTTCGATGACCTCGCCGGAGCCGCTCACCACAAAAGTTTTTTCCGTGTCGGCCACCAAAAGCAGCGCTTCCAGGCGTCGCAGCATGCGGTCCGTGCGCCAATCTTTAGCCAGTTCTACTGCCGCCCGCGTGAGGCTCCCATGAAACTGCTCCAACTTGGCTTCAAAACGTTCAAAGAGCGTAAACGCATCGGCCGCCGAGCCCGCGAAGCCGGCGAGCACCTTGCCCTCGGCCAGACGCCGGATCTTGTTGGCATGGCGTTTCATTTTAAGCTCGCCGACCGTGACTTGCCCGTCCCCGGCCATGGCCAGACGCCCGTCGCGCCGCACAACCAAAATGGTGG
>JAAXVQ010000470.1 GCA_013335425.1 Candidatus Firestoneibacteriota bacterium
CGTCGAAGGCAACGTCACCAGCGAAGAAGGCGTGATCATCGGAGACAAGGGCGTGGTCAAGGGCAATGTCTCGGCCAAGAGCATCATCCTTTCGGGCAAGGTCACGGGCAATGTCAGCAGCGTGAAACGTTTGGAAATCACCCCCACGGGACAACTGCAGGGCGACATCCGCACTCCGCGGCTGGTGATTGCCGAAGGCGTGGTGTTCAAGGGCAATTGTGATATGGGGCTGGAGAAGCTGGAGACCGAGTTCAAGCTCGACCCGAACAAGCTGAAAAGATAAACCGGGTTGCCGCTTCACCCGCGACAGTTCCCTCCTGCGCGTTTTTTGGCCAGGGGGGTTTTTTATATTCGGAGATAACCGGGGTTGGGTGGGGAGTTCGCCGGCGCTTTAATCCGAACGTCGGCTGGGGCGGTAAGCTTTAGACGGTATTTCAGGAGGTCTTGGCAATATGGCTGAAGACATTCGCGTGCGTTTCGCGCCCTCACCGACCGGGCATTTGCACATCGGCGGCGCGCGGACCGCGCTCTTCAATTATCTATATGCTCGCCGGCAAAACGGCGTGTTCGTGCTGCGCATCGAAGACACGGACGCCGAGCGGTCCACGGACGAATCCGTGCGCATGATCCTGCAGGATTTGAAGTGGTTGGGGCTCACCTGGGACGAAGGTCCCGAAGTCGGGGGAGAATACGGCCCCTATTTCCAAACCCAACGCCTGGACCTGTACCGTGAGAAACTGGAGTTCCTGCTGGAACGCGGGCATGCCTATGCTTGTTTCTGTTCCTCCGAAACCTTGGAGAAAAAGCGCGAACAGGCAATGGCCACCGGGCAGCAGCCCAAATACGACGGCACCTGCCGCAACCTTTCACGTGCCGACGCGCAGGCGAGAATCAAAGCCGGGGAAGCCTACGTGGTGCGCCTGAAGCTGCCCACCGAGGGCACGACAATCATCGATGACCGCATTCGCGGCAAGATGGTGTTTGAAAACAACGTGCTCGACGATTTTGTGCTCGCGCGCACCAACGGCCTGCCCATGTACAACTTTGCCGCCGTGGTGGACGACGCGGCCATGAAGATTTCCCACGTGATCCGCGGAGACGACCATATTTCCAACACGCCCCGGCAGATTTTGCTCTATCAGGCGTTGGGCGAACCGTTGCCGGCGTTTGCGCACGTCCCCATGATTTTGGGTGCGGACAAAACGCGCCTTTCCAAACGCCATGGCGCCACCTCCGTGGGCGCGTATGCGGACGAAGGCTACCTCCCGCAGGCTCTTACCAATTACTTGGCGCTGTTGGGCTGGTCTTTTGACGACAAGACCACGCTGTTTACGCGCGAACAGTTGATTGATAAATTTTCCCTGAAAAAAGTCAGTAAGAATCCCGCCGTGTTTGACCCGGCCAAGCTGCAGTGGATGAACGGTATCTACATCCGGCAATTGCCCGCCGAAGAGTATGTGGCGCGGGCCCTGCCCGTGCTCATAGCCGCCGGGTTGCTGCCGGAACCTTTGGACGAGGCCGCGCGCGCCTGGGGTGGGAGGGTGGCCTTGCTGGTCAAGGAACACCTGAAAATCTTCACGGAACTGCCCGCGCACGTCAGCTATTTCTTCGGGGAAACCGTTGAATTGGACGAGACCGCCAAGGAAAAAATGCTTTTGGCCAAGGAACGCCCGGATTTATTTAAATCTTTACACCAAAAGATGAGCATGCTAGAATCCTTCACTCACAAGGGTTTGGAAGAGATGATGAAGGTTTTGCTCGCCGAAGCCCAGGTGAAATTCGGGGATTTGGTCCACCCCCTGCGGGCCGCCGTGACGGGACGCGCCAATTCGCCGGGGATTTTTGAAGTACTGGAACTGTTGGGAAAAGAGCGAACGGTTAAACGCCTGGCCGCAGGTTTGGCGAGCGTGGGCATAACCACAGAAAATTGAGAATAGAAAATAGAGAATAGAGAATAGCGTGTTGCCAAAGCGAATC
>JAAXVQ010000471.1 GCA_013335425.1 Candidatus Firestoneibacteriota bacterium
GGCAAGCCCACGGTTATTAATAATGTGGAAACCCTGGCCACGGTTCCGCTGATCATGAACATGGGGCTTGCCGTATAGGCCGCTGACCGCCGGAAACGGCGGTTTGGGGGAGGGCATGCCGCGCTTGCCCTCAATGCTGGCCATCAACGCGGTTTCTTCCCCGCAGACAAAAGCCCCGGCGCCTTCCATGACGGTTAAACGCAGGCTGTGTTCAGACCCGAAGATTTTCTCTCCTAAAAGTCCCAGGGCCTCGGCGTCGGCTACGGCCCGGCGCATGCGCTGCACGGCCAGGGGGTACTCGGCGCGCACGTAGATGAAGCCCTCATCGGCGCCGAAAGCGCGGCTGGCAATCACCATGCCTTCCAGCACGCTGTGAGGATTGCCCTCCATGACGCTGCGGTCCATAAAGGCCCCGGGATCGCCTTCGTCTCCGTTGCAGATGAGGTACTTCTTTTTCTTGGGCTGGACGCGCGTTAAATCCCATTTTTTGCCCGTGGGAAAACCCGCGCCCCCGCGCCCGCGAAGACCTGAGGCCAGCATTTCTTGGCAAACGGCTGCGGGCGTCATTTGCGTGCAGACGCGGCGGGCCGCCTGATAGCCGCCGCGGGCAATGTACTCGCGGAGGTCTTCGGGGTTGATGCGCCCGCACTCCTTGAGCACGAAGCGGTGTTGCTTTTGGTAAAAGGGGATTTCCTCCATGCCGTCGCACGTTTTTTGCGAGGCGCGGTCCACATAGAGCAGGCGTTCGATTTTTTCACCCTTTACCAGCGTGCGTTCCACGCATTCGGCCACATCCGCTTCTTTGACTTTGGTGTAAAGCCAGCCTTCGGGCAAAATGGTGACCAGCGGCCCCATTTGACAAAAACCCTGGCAGCCGCTCTTGGAAAAATAAACCGAGTCCGGCGCTTCGGCGCGCAGTTCCACCACGACGTTCAAGCCTTGTTCGGCGGCCAGGCGGGCGAAGGCGGCATGGACTTTGAGCGAGCCGTTGGCCACGCAACCCGTGCCCGCGCAGACCACCACGCGCCGGGTTAAGGTTTTTTCTTGGGCCAGAAATTCCGCGGCCGTGATTTCCAAAGCCGGGGCAGTAGCGGGGCTAAGCAGCGTTTCAGTTTTCATGGTTGGCTTCCTCGGCTTTCAAGTCGGCGATCAATTGCCGGGCTTTTTCCGGCGTCACTTCGCCGTAGACGGTTTCGTTGATGACCACCACCGGAGCAATGCCGCAGGCGCCCAGGCAGGACACGGTTTCCAGCGTAAAGAGCATGTCCGCCGAGGTTCCGGGCGCGCCAAGCGCCAAAGCCGCGCAGAGCGCGTCCAACAGGGCCGTGGATTTTTTGACATGGCAGGCCGTGCCGTCGCAGATCTTCACCACATGCTTGCCCTTGGGCTGAAGTGCGAAGTGGGAGTAGAAGGTGGCCACGCCGAAAACCTGGGCCGGCGAAATATTCAGCGACGTGGCGATAAAATGCAGCACCTCCTCGGGGAGATAGCGGTATTCGTCCTGCGTGGCCTGCAAAATCGGGATGAGTTTGCCCGGATGGCGTCCGTGCTGGTCCAGGATGCTGCAGACCTTTTCGAATTTTCGGGCCGGTGCGAGTGATGAAAACGGGGAATGCATTTTTTCCTCCAAAATTAAATTTGCGGCTTGGCTTGCTGTTGCGCCGTAAGCAATTGTTTGGACAAGACCGCCAAACTGGCGGGCAGGTTTTCATGCAGGACAATCACATCGCGGGGCACGTGGAGTTTGCTGGGAGAAAAACTCCAAATGGCCTTGATGCCGCTGGCCACCATCAAATCCGCCGCCGCTTGGGAAGCTTCCTCGGGAACGGTCAAGATCCCGATGTGCACGTTCATGCGTTTGACCAAGTTGGGGAGTTTTCCCAAGGGGAAGATTTTCTTGCCCTTGACGGTTTGCTGGCATTTGCGGGGATCGGTATCAAAGGCCACGAC
>JAAXVQ010000472.1 GCA_013335425.1 Candidatus Firestoneibacteriota bacterium
CTTCAAAAAATCCGAACCACCCCGACTTCTCGTCATGGTGGCGATTGGCACGCCGATCCACCCCGGCCACAATGCGCCCCACCACCGCGTCTCCGCGTCGTGCCAGAAACGCCTGGGCGTCGCCGTACCGGAAATACACGTTTTTTTCCGGGTCAAAAAGAGTTTCCACATCCGTCATCAACGACGGCACCCATTGCCGGTCGCGCGCATAAATCGCAGCGGGGACTTTCAAAAATTCTTTTTGTTCGGCCGCGCCCGCTTTCCCGCCGCCGTTCACGGGATGCACCTCCACCGGGGCCCCGGGAGCGTTGGGGCCGATCAGGCCCAAGGCGGTCCCGGTTTTCTTCAGTTTTTCCAAAGCAAAATCAAGTTCCTCCCGGCTGTGGGTGGCGGTGTAGGAGGTGCGCAAGGCCGCCATGCCCGGCGGCACGGCCGGCGAGACCACGGGGTTGACGTAGACACCCTCTTCCATCAGCATTTTGGAAAACTGAAAGGTCTTGAGGTCGTCGCCGACGAGGATCGGGATGATGGCGGATTCGGTGTTCCAAGTCTTAAAGCCCATGGCCCGGATATGCGTCAGCATGTAGGCCACATTGCTCCGGAGTTTTTCAATGCGCTCGGGTTCGCGTTCCAGGATTTTTAAAGCCGCCAGGGCCGCGGCCACGGCCGCCGGCGGCGGCGAGGCTTGAAAAATGAACGCCCGCGAGTTGTGTTTTAAAAAAGAAATAACCTTGGCTTCTCCGGCGACAAATCCGCCCAGGCTGGCCAGAGACTTGGAAAACGTGCCCATGATAAGATCCACGTCATGCAACAACCCTTGCGCCTCGCACGTGCCCCGCCCCCGCTTGCCCAAAACGCCCAAGCCGTGCGCTTCGTCCACCATGACCCGCGCACCGTACTTTTTCGCCAAGGGCACCAAGCGGCGCAGATCGGCCTGGTCCCCCTCCATGGAAAACACGCCGTCCACCACGATGAGCTTGCCCACGTCCTTGTCTTTCAGGTCAACGAGGATGCGTTCCAAATCTTCCATGTCGTTGTGCAGGAACTTGATTTGTTTGCCGTAGGACAAGCGGCAGCCGTCCAGGATGGAGGCGTGGTTGGTGCGGTCGGAAATCACCACATCGCCCCGAAAAACCAGTGTGGAGATGATTCCCTGATTGGCGGTGAAACCGGTGGTAAAAACCAGCGCGGCTTCTTTTTCCATAAACTTGGCGAGGCGTTCTTCGAGCTCAACGTGCAGGTCGATGGTCCCGTTGAGGAAGCGCGATCCCGTGCAGCCCGAGCCGTATTTTTCCACGGCCCGGACGGCGGCTTCCTTGACTTCCGGGTGGGTGGTCAACCCCAGGTAGTTGTTGGAGCCGATCATGACGGTTTTGCGCCCGTTCATGACCGTGGTTGTGCCCACCGCGGTCTGATTCATGCGAAAATAGGGGTAGAGCCCCAACTTCATGACATCTTCCGCGGCGTGGTACGCGTAGGCCTTGTCGAATAAATCCATGGCAGCACCTCGATGAAAAATAATTTCCCCCGGTAAAGCTCCCCCCTTTTTGGGATTTTACCGCCGGTAAAATATTTTCTCAATGTGCCTTGGCATGACGGCCGCGGGGTCGCGCTTGGACTCAAATCCGCGGCGTGATTTTTCAGAGCCGAAAAACTAACGCTGTTCGTGGGTTTCGGGTTCCTGCTCCAAATAACTTTCCACGTACTTTTCTTCCTCCTGCATGTGCCGCTGGCTGAACTCGGTTTGGGTGAAGCACTGCTTTTCCATCATCAATTCGGTCAACGCGGTAATGCGGTTGTCCAGGTGCCTCACCACGTCGGCAACGGGGTCGGGCAGCTTGCCGTGTTCCAGAAGATTTTCCGGGCGTTCCCCCGAAGCCAGGCGCACGATTTTTCCGGGGTTGCCCACCACCGTGCACCCCGGCGGCACCGCGTGCACCACCACGGCCTGCGCGCCGATTTTC
>JAAXVQ010000121.1 GCA_013335425.1 Candidatus Firestoneibacteriota bacterium
GTAAAAGCCGCCAACGCCGAACCCATTGCCTGCCCCCGAAAAAGCGCCGTTTCCGCCGCGATCGCCCCCACGGAAGCGAGCACCGAAACCGCGCCCACCATGCCCATCACCCGGGCGGAAGTTTTTCTTCGTGCCTGCGCCCAGGCCACCAAAGCTGCCGGGATCAGCGCCATATTGATCACGTTGGCGCCCAAGGTCGAGAGCGCCCCGTCGTGCAGGCCGACGGCCTGCAGCAGGAGCACCATGGCCATGGTCAGCGCGCCCAATCCCGGACCCGCCAGCGCGGCCAACAGCACGCCGCCCACGAAATGCGCGCTGGAAAAAGGCATGACCGGGACATTTATCATTTGAGCTCCGAAAATCAGGGTCCCCAGAGCCGCGGCTTTGAGCACCCGCGAGCCGGTCAAGCCGGATTGTTTAAGCGTCACCCAAGCCGTACCCAAACCCGCGGCCGCCAAACCTGCCGAGCAGACTGCGCACGCGGGTGTGATCGCGCCATTGCCCAAATGCATGCCATACCTCCCAAAATTTCTTTTTAATGTCCGGCACCATGCTAGCGCATTCCGGTGTCTCGGTCCACTCTAAAGATGCACCGCCTTGACCGCTTCCCTAGGCTTCTTCCGTTTTCGGTTCGGATTTCTTATGACGCCCGATGATGGCTTGCAGGGCGGCCAAATCCTTTTTGTTGGCCAGCACCAGCAGCACTTCCCCGCCTTCCAGCACCGTGGTGCCGTTGGGAATGACGAACCCTTCCCCTTTGGAAATCAGCACCACCAAGCAGTCCTTGGGGATGCCGATTTCAAAGATGCGTTTGCCCACCACCTCGGCCGAATACGGCACCAGCACGTCCACGATGTCGGCGTCAATGCCCTCGACCTCGTCGAGTTCAATGGGGAACGCCCCCTTGGCGTTCAAGGGCGCGTCCACCTTGAGCCGACGCGCCACCCACGGAAAGGTCGTGCCCTGGATGAGTACCGACGTCACGACAATAAAAAACACCAATTGAAACATGATCTCAGACCGGGGAACGCCCGCGAGCATGGGGAAGGTCGCCAGCACAATCGGCGCCGCGCCGCGCAGACCCAGCCAGGCGATCAGGGACTTTTCCCGGAAAGTAAAAAATCGGGTGGGCAGGGCGAGCCAAACCGAAACCGGACGGGCCACGAAAATCAGAAACAGAGAGAGAAGAAGACCTACGCCCATATACGGCAGTAAGTGAGCCGGATCCAGCATCAGTCCCAAAGTCAGAAACATGGCGATCTGCATGAGCCAGGCCAAGCCCTCATGGAAGCGTTTGAGGGTGCGCTTGTGCAAAAACCGGCTGTTCCCCAGGACCAAAGCCGCCAAGTAAACGGCCAAAAATCCGTTGCCGTGCACCGCGGCCGTAGCCGCATAGGTCAAACCCACCAGGGCCGTGGTCAACACCGGGTAGAGGCCTTCGTACTCCAGTTTGATGCGGTTGATGATCCAGAGCATCACCCGGGGCATGAGCAGCCCCATGGCGGCGCCGACGCCCATGTCCCATAAGAAATACGGCACCAAGCGGAACAAATTTTTGTCCGGCGAATTGATGATGCTGATGATGCCCACGGTCAAAAACACCGCCATGGGGTCGTTGCTGCCTGACTCAAATTCCAGAACCGGACGCAAGTTTCCTTTAAGTCCGATCCGGCGCGAACGCAAAACTGAAAAAACCGCGGCTGCGTCCGTGCAGGAAACAATCGCGCCCAAAAGCAACCCTTCCAACCAAGTCCAATGCAGCACCCAGGCGGCGAATCCGCCGATCAGCACGGCGGTGGCCAGCACGCCGAGGGTGGCCAAGGACGCGCCCCGCAAAACAATGGGCTTTACGTCGCCCCAACGCGTATCCAAACCGCCGGAAAAAATGATGAAAATAAGGGCGACGATGCCCAGGGATTTGGCGGCGAGGGGATCGTGGAAATGGATCCCTCCCAGGCCTTCCCAACCCGCGGCCATGCCGACGGCTAAAAACAGCAGCAAGGCGGGAATGCCGAACTTGCCTGAGGCTTTACTGGTAAAAACGCTGACCAACAACAGGACGGCTGCGGTTAATATCAGGTATTCAATGGAAAAACGCATGCACGCTCCCTGGAATTAAAAACCGCCGAAAACAAACCCGAAAAACAATTATCCGGAGAGTAGGGCGTGTTTGTCAATTAATTAACTCCATTTCCCGTAATTCCTCCAATAATTTTTTAATGTCCAGGGGTTTGGCCAGGTAATCGTCGCACAACAAACCGCGGTAGACGCCGACAATATTGCTGGCGCTGTCAAGCGCGGTGATCACGATGATCTTGGAAGCTTCGCCGGACAAACTGGCCGCTTCCTGCTCCATCTCCCGAATAAGTTTGAGTGCGGTCTGCCCGTCCATCTCCGGCATCATGATGTCCAGGCAGATCAGGTCGAACGGTTCGTCGTTGTCCAAGGCGACGCGCACAGCCTCCACGCCCTCTTTGCCGTTTTCTGCCGTTTCCACCGGACCATAAGGTTTCAAACTCTCCTGCAGCAGCAGACGACTGACAAAATCGTCTTCTACAATTAAGGTTTTCATAAGCGCCTCCTCATTCTACAAATTTCCGCCCTCGGCAGAAATCACGCCGGGTTGCCTCCACCTCTGCAAATGCTCTTGCATGGCCGCTTCCAAGATTAAAAAGGCCTGTTCCAAAAACGGCAGCCGAGTCAAAACCGCGCCCATATCTCCCCGCCGGGCCGCTATTTCCATTTGAGCCGCTATGCCGCTTAACCCCTTCCCGCCCAGCGTGAGGGAGGCGGACTTGATGGTATGGCTTTCGCGCTGCAGAACGGCCATGTCTTTTTTCTCCAGAGCGGCTTTCAGGGCTCCCAATCTGCGGGGAATATCCTGCAAGAATCCCGCTATCACCCGCGCCGCCAACGCCTCGTTGCCCAAAATGCGGTTCATCAGATCTCCCACATCAAACACCGACAGCTCCGTCACTTCGGCTTCCCGGGCGGAAACGCACGCCGCCTCAGGAAGAACCGGCAAGGGGGCTGCCCCTATTTCCGTCGGAAGCCACTTCATGATGACTGCAGCCAGGGCTACCGGATCAATCGGTTTGGAAATATAATCGTTCATACCCGCGGCCAGGCACATTTCTCGGTCCCCAGGCAGGGCGTTGGCCGTGAGTGCGATAATGGGAATCTGAGGATTGAGGGCCCGGGAATGCGGTTGTCGGATATGCGCGGTGGCATCCAAGCCGTCCATTTCGGGCATCTGCACATCCATCATGAGCAAATCATAAGGGATTGTTTCCAAGGCACGCAGGGCTTCGGCGCCGTTGGCTACCGCGTCGACGCTCAAATTCATTTTCTTCAACAACTCAACGGCCACCTGCTGATTGGAAACATTGTCCTCGGCCAGCAAAATACGCCGCACCCCCCGCTGTTGTCCGCGCACCGCCGGCACCTTATCCGCCGGCGTACGAGGAACAGATCGCGGGCGCCCCGTTACCAAGGCGACCAAGCATTGCCTGAGCTCCGCTTGCCGGATCGGTTTAAACAAGCAGGTAATCCAACCGGCTTCCGCCAAACCGGCCGCCTCCGGCTGAGCATAGCGGGAGGGCATCAAAATTATCCGGGTTGGCTCGAGATCTTTATCCGCATGAATGCAGCGGGCCAGTTTCAGACCGTCCATACCCGGCATACGCATATCGAGAATCGCGCCCAAGAACGGATGCCCTGATTGCTGGGCCCGACAGAGCGCGTCCAAGGCCCCCGGCGCATCCGCCGCTTCGGTGACGGCTATGCCCCACCGCTTGAGCTCCGTCCCCAAAAAAGCGCGCTGCGCGGCATTATCATCCACCAACAGCAGGGATAAGCCTTGAAATTCAGCGGGCAGCAGGGGTATGGGACGGTGGTCGTTCTGTTTGGCCAAACAAACGGTAAACCAAAACTCCGAACCTTTACCTTTTTCGCTGATGACATCAATTTTCCCGCCCATCATTTCCACCAACTGCTTGCAGATGGCCAAGCCCAACCCGGTGCCGCCGTACTTGCGCGTGGTGGAGCCGTCGGCCTGAGTAAACTTGTGAAATAGACTTTCCCGTTTATCCATCGCGAAGCCGATGCCCGTGTCCCTGACGGAAAAACGCAGAACGACGGTTTCCGCATTTTCCGATTCCACGCTGACTTGGAGGACGATTTCCCCCACCGGCGTAAACTTCAAGGCATTGCCCACCAGGTTGATCAGCACCTGACGCAAACGCCCGGCATCGCCGCGGAGATTAACCGGCACCTCCGGTCCCACCGCGCAAATGAATTCCAGCCCCTTGTCCTGAATCTTCACACCCATCAAGTCGGCAAAATCGTCCAAGAGGGAGCGCAAGTCAAACTCCATGATTTCCAACTTCAATTTCCCGGCTTCAATTTTGGAAAAATCCAAAATATCATTGATGATGGTCAATAGCGCTTCTCCGCTGTTGCGCACGATCTCGGCATAGCGCCGCTGGTCTTCGTCCAAACGGGTGTCCAACAGCAATCCCGTCATGCCGATCACGCCGTTCATGGGCGTGCGGATCTCATGGCTCATGTTGGCCAAAAACTCGCTTTTGGCCCGGTTGGCCACCTCGGCCTTTTCCGCCATTTCATTGGCCAAAAGCGTGGAGGCCTGCAATTGCAGGTTGCTCTCCCGCAACGCTTCCTCGGCGCGTTTGCGTATGAGCGCCTCGCCGATATGCGCGGTGAGGTCTTCCAACTGAGCGATGGCCGCCGGTGAAAAGCGGTCTTTGCGCCGGTCATTGAGTTGCAGCAGGCCGACGATTTGGTTTTGAGCACGGATGGGCACCAAAGCCACGGAGGCATAACCCGCGAGTATGCAACGGTTGCGCGGATGCCGGCGCGGATCCTGCTCGGGGGGAAGCTCCAGCAACGGCAAGGAATTGTTGACCCAAAAACTGCCGTGGCGTGTGAAAAACGGGTGTCCTTGTTCGGACTTGCCGGAGATAACCAAGCCGCAGGTACATTCCAAAACCGCATTGCCTTGCGGATCACGGCAGCCCAGACCGTTGCTGCCGCGCTCGAGCAAGGTGTTTTCCGTGGCTAAAAAGTCATCGGCAAAACCGGATTGTACAAAGTAAGGAAAATCGTCTTTATCTTTAAGACGCACGGCTACGGCATCCAAGCCGGTTCTTCCCTTCAATACCTCAATAACCTGTTGCAGCCAGCTTGACAAGACCCCCGATTCATTGAGCGCCTGAAGTATTTCGTTGCTCATTTCCCGATAGGCTTCGGTTTGTTTGCGTTCACTGATGTTGCCCAGGGTGCCCACCATCCGCAATCCTTGGCCGCGGTCATTCTGTTCTATGACCTTGCCGCGGGCCAAGTACCATATCCATTCCCCCTCGCCCCGCCTCATGCGCAACTCCAGTTCTAAATTCTCAGCCGTATCCAGGCTCTTCTGCAACGCCGTCTCGGCTTGGCGGACATCATCCGGATGGACCTGCTGCAGCCAAGAAGCATAGGTCATGATAAACTCGTTCTCTTCCTTTCCGAGCAAGCGGTAATAAAGAATGCTGAAAAGCCGGTTCCCCCCCGGAAATTGCCAGTCCCACAGGCCGTCGTTTAAGGTGGCCAGGGTCAAGGCATACCGTGTTTCTTGGGTGCGCAAGGACTGTTCCACCTGCAAATGCCGGGAACGTTCCACAAAAGTATGCAACCATTTTCCCTGGCCGTTAAAGCGGATGCTCTTGACCGACAATTGGATTTTCAGTTCGTTGCCGTTCTGTTGCCGCAATACTCGGTCAACCGTTTCCGCCTGCATAGGGTCGTCCGGCTTTTGGTCCGGGTCGGCGGGCGCGAAAAATTCGTCCACCACTTGCCCCAAGATCCGGTCCTCGGGTTTGCCTACCAGCATGGAGGCGGCCGTATTGACATTTTCAATTTTTCGGCTCGCAGGGTCCACAATGAAAACACCGCTGAAACTGTCCAACAGTTCCTGCTGCAAAATAGCCGCATCCCGCCGCACCAACTCCGCTTGCCGACGCCCGGAGATCGTCTCGCGCATATCCTGGGCACTGAGAACAACGCCCGTTATGTTTTGATCTGCGTCTCGCAAAGCCGTCGCGCACGCGCCGAGCATGATGGCTTGATTATCCCGGGTGAGCGCCGAAAACATGGACATTTCCATTTTCAGACTGCCGAACGCCTTGGCCAACAATTCGACCACCCGCACCCGCTCCGCCACCGGCAAACAAACCTCGATGAAATCCAAGCCGATTGCTTGGCTGGGGTCGAGCCCCAGTACTTTCCCGGCCGCGGGATTAAGGCGTAGAATTCGATGATCCAAATCCAGCACGATCAGCAGCGTGCCGACTGCCGCAATTATATTTTCCGACAAATCATCTAAAATCCGCCCTGTGGGTGACATCTGTTTTGCTCCC
>JAAXVQ010000122.1 GCA_013335425.1 Candidatus Firestoneibacteriota bacterium
TCGAGGCCGCCCTGCGGTCTCGCCGTCGCCGCAATCCACCAGGGTAAAACGCTCGTCTCGGAAACTGGCCTTGATGAGTTCCACCATGCGCGGGTCGTCGTCGACGATCAAAATTTTATTGGGTTCACCGCCTGCGCGGCGGTGCGTGTGCCCGGCCAAAATGCCCTCGTGGCTCAAGAAGGGTTCGCCGATGCGCACCCCCTGATTGTCTATGAGCAGTTCACGCAAATTGCGGTCATGGCTGGAGCCGCGCTGTTTGATGATCATGATGGCTTTGCGGATGGACGTCTCAATCTCCGCCAAACGCAACACAATCACCGTATCCACCAGGTAGGAAAGGTTGGAATCCGAAAGCTTAAAATTGCCCACCATTTCGGGGATTTCCGAAGTGCACAAGGTGGTGACGCCGGAGGCATGTAGGGTCCGCACCATGGCCTGAAAGGTCAAATGCGCCGTACCCGGAGAAGCGGCGATATTATTTAAAAAGGAAATCGGGTCAATCACCAACCGCTGAGGGCGCAGTTCATGCAGGCTGCGCCGTAGTAAAAAAAGAAACTCCCCTTCGCTGATCCCTGCGCTGGGCACATTGAGCACCACCAGGCGCTCCTCCTGCAACGCCGCCGCCAAGTCCAAACCCAAGGCACGGGCGTGCCGTAACAAATTCCCCCCTTGCTCTTCCAGGGAATAATAAACGCAGGTCTCCCCAAGTTCCAAACCTTTGGCTAAAAAATGCAGGGCCAAGTTGGTTTTACCCGTGCCCGAAGTGCCGGCCAACAAAATGGTCTGACCCGTGAAATAACCGCCCCCGAGCATTTCATCCAAGCCCGAAACGCCGCTGCTCACGCGCCGGATCTCGGACGCCACATCCTTAGGCTCCACCGATACGGGCTCGGGCAAGGACATGGGATAAACTTCCACGCCATCCTCATTGATGGCGAAGGGATGCTGCCCGTAGACGTGCTTCTGCCCGCGGGCCTTAAAAACTTCGATCAGACGCCGCCGCTGATAATCCCGGACCAATTCAAACGTCAAACGCAGGTAACAGTCCACCGAGTACATGCCCCAATGCGTCAAGGAGTCGCCTTCGATGTCCTTGACCAGGAAGCTGGTGATGCCTTGCCGCTTGAAACCGTTGATGAAATGATTGATCAGCTCGCGCTGGGTGGTGAGGTCTTCCTTGATTTTGTGCAGGAAATTGATGGAATCCACCAGCACGCGGCGCGCGCCCAACTCATGGGTGAGCTTGTCGAACAGGCCTCCGGGGCGTTCCATTTCGCTGCGCAGCACTTCAGGCGAGGTCATCACAATGCGCAGACGCCCGTCTTTCTCCAACTGGCGCAAATCCCAGCCGAAGTTAAGCGCGTCCCGGTAATATTGCGCGGGAAACTCCTCGAAGGTAATCACGATCCCGGGCTCGCCCTCGGCAATGCCCTGGAGAATGAAGTGCAACCCCAACGTGGTTTTGCCCGTGCCCGGCAACCCTTCCACCAGGATGCTCTCGCCCTGCAGAAAGCCGCCCAGCAAAAGTTGATCCAAGCCTGCGACACCGGATTTAATTCTAGGGGTTGTCAAGGCCGTGCCACCTCGTTTCAGGAAATCGTTTTAAAACAAGCCATTATAGCATCGGCGCAAATCCTGCGGCAAGCCTTTTGCACCCCCGATCGCCCGCCCGCGTTTTACGCCGAAGGCGCCGGTTCATCCGCGGCATCCGCGGACGCGCTCTCGGGGTGAACCACGACCCGGTTCCGTCCGTTTTCTTTGGCCTGATAAAGCGCCTGGTCGGCCTCGCGCAACAAGGTCTCGCACTTGACATGGTCCGACGAATAGCCCGCGATGCCCAAAGAAACCGTAATGGCGACCTGGGGCAGGTTGAAATCTCCGAGGAATTTGCAATTGTAAACCGCTTGACGGATGCGCTCGGCCACGATGGTGGCGCCTTCGGTGTTGGTCATGGGCAGGACAATGACGAACTCTTCCCCGCCATAGCGCGCCAAAATATCGTTCTCCCGCACCGAAGCTTTGGTCAACTGGGCGATCTCCCGCAGAGCCAAATCACCGGCAATGTGCCCGTAAGTGTCATTGTAATGCTTGAAAAAATCAATGTCCATCATGATCACCGACATGGCGTTGCGGTAACGTTTGCAGTTGGAAAACTCTTCGGCAAAACGCAACTGAAAATAGCGGTGATTGTAAAGCCCGGTCATTACATCGGTAATGGCCTGCTCCTTGACCTGCTGGTAAAGGCGGGCGTTTTCAATGGCCAAAGTCGCCTGGTTGGCCACAGCCGAAATCAGGGTCACTTCGTCCTCGAGGAAAGGGTGGGCTTCGCGCGTGTCGTCCACGGTCAGCAGGCCGATGGCTTGTTGTTGTAAAAGCAGCGGAACCACCAGCAGGGTCTTAACCACGCCCAAGGCTTCCAGGTGGCTTTGAAAGAAAGCATGATCTTCCTCGGCGGTTACTTCCACGGCGTGGCGCTCGAACAAAGCCTGAAAAAAACGGGTCTTGCGCACATCGGGCAGGAATATCTGCAGGCGGTTTAATTGTTGTTTGGGAAAGCCATAAGCCGCCACGGCTTCCAAACCGGTTTTCTTGTCGTTCATGAGCCAAACAATGGTCCGGTCCACGCCGATGCTCTCGGCCGTATGGCGGGTCAACAAGGCCAGCACTTCGGGCAAATCCAGGGAGGAATTGATTTGCTGCCCGATTTCATTCACGACTTCCAATTGGGCTTTTTTAATCAAGATGGTGTCGGCTTGTTCTTCTAAAATACGGTTTTTCTCTTCCAGCACCGCGGCCGCTTCGGTCTGATGATGATAAAGCATGACGGTCTTGAGGGTAGCCGCGGTTTGGTTCATAAAGACCACGAGCAGTTCCAAATCTTCCGGGCCGAAACCCTTGGTCGGGTATTTCTGAGCGGCCACCATCACGCCCAACACTTCACCGGAAAAAACAATCGGCACAATCAGCAGTTGGTCAAATTCGGATAGAAAGGGAATCTTACGGGATTGAAGTTTGTACTCGTTTACCAGGTCGGCTTTGCCCTGAGTCGCAGCTTGGCCGATGGGACCTTCGCCGAAAGCCAAGCTGTACTCGCCGCAGCCGCCGCTCAGACTCGAAGCCCGCAGAATCAGACGCGGCAGACCGGTATGGTTCTCCGGACCGGGCTGGAGCGCCCAAAACAAATACACCGGCTTGGCATGCAGAAGTTCCGCCGTATGCGCCACGATTTTTTCCAGCAAGACGTTTAAATCCGGTTCGCTGGCCAGGCTCTGGACCGTGTGGAACAAAACCGAGTTTACGCGGTTGCGGGCTTGAAGTGTTTGATCTCCCGTCTGCAGCAAAGCCCTAAAGAGCGCCGCGCAACCTTGGAGCCAATAAGCGTCCCAGGCTTCGGCCACCCCGGTTTGCTTCAACCGGGGTAAGGCGGGAATGCAAGCCGCCACTTCTGCGCGCATTTGCAGCAACAAGTCCCATAAAAATTCAAAAACCAAAGGATGCCCATCGAGGAAAGCCTGGGCGGCGGCTTGCATGGGCTTAGGTGTCAGCACAGCCTGTGTTTTTTTCTTGGTATTGCCCGAAAGCGGGAAAAAAACTTTGAAAAAGTCTTCTGAATAAAAAATTGATTTCTTGGGTTTGCGGCTTTTGCCGGCAGCAGCCTTCGCTCCCGTCGGTTCGGACTTCACCCAGGAAGCAAGCAAAGATTCGCGCCGGGCCTGCAAGAGGCTGGCAAGGGGAAGGAGCGGCTTATAATTCATGGTCGGTGTCATCCCGCGCCGAATGGCCTATAAATTCACATCAGCCCGGAACCCCCCCGGGCTTTTCCTTGCTTATCATAACAAAAGCATCGCATCCCCGTAACTATAAAAGTGATATTTTTGTTGGACGGCCTCGCGATAAGCCTCTAAAATCCGATGCCTGCCGCCCAGGGCGCAGACCAGCATCAGCAGAGAGGATTCGGGCAGATGAAAGTTGGTCAACAGGCCGTCCACGGTTTTCCAGGCATATCCCGGTTGGATGAAAAGCCGGGTTTCGCCTTCTCCGGCTAAAACCTCCCCCGTGGCTGCGGCCGCGGATTCTAAAGTCCGGGCCGCCGTGGTTCCGACCGCGATCACGCGCTTCCCCGCCCTCCGCGCAGCCGCCAAGGCCGCGGCTGTTTCCTCAGGTATCCGATATCGTTCCGGGTGGAGCAAAACATCGGTCAAATCGCCTTCGGGCAGAGGCGAGAACGTCCCCCAACCTACATGCAGCGTCACACTCACAACTTTAATACCCCCGGCCTTGAGCCGCTGCAGCAAACCTCGGGAAAAATGCAAACCCGCAGTCGGTGCCGCCACGGAACCTGGGTGCGCTGCATAGACCGTCTGATAGCGGTTCCGGTCTCTTTTCAAATCCGCGGGAGCGGCGCGCCGGATATAAGGAGGCAAAGGCGGCTCACCGTGATGCTGCAGGATCCAACGGGCCGCCTGCCGGGTGCCGAAGTCCACGCGCACCCGGCCGGCACCGAGCAATTCCGCCACCCGCAGGCTCCGGTTACCCGCCCGCAGAAGCGTACCCGCCGTCACCCGGCGGTAAGGGCGCGCCAACGCCTCCCACTGGGCCGGGGCCGTTTCCCGGTGCAAGAGCAGCTCAATCCGTGCCCCGGTAGTTTCCTTTTCCACGTGCAGACGTGCGGGAATAACTTTGGAATCATTCACCACCAAACAATCGCCGGGTTCTAAAAGCTCGGGTAAATCTCGTATGGCGTTATGTAGAATCGGCTTTTCCTTTTGACGTGAAACCACCAGCATGCGCGAATCTCCGCGTCGCCGGGGTGCCTGAGCGATCAATTCTGCGGGCAGGTCAAAGTTAAAATCTCGAGCCAAAAGTGGAGACATGGGCACGGTTACTCCCAGACCTGGATGTCGCTGCCGGGATAATAAAATTGCAAAATCTCGTTAAAACCATAGCCGGCGCGGGCCAAACCGCAAGCACCTTCCTGGCATAAACCCACGCCATGCCCCCACCCTCGACCTTTAAAAACAACATTTTTAGTCGAGGGTGATATTTCGAAATTAGTGCTTTTCAAACGTTCCGGACCGACCAACATACGGAACGCTGCCGCTTTCATAACCTCGTTCACTCCGTCATGGCGAATTTCCAAGCTCAGGGCCCGGCCGTCGGGCAAACGCCCAACCATTTCCAAAGACTGGATGGTTTTAATATTGCGCTGAGCCAACGCCGAGACCAACTCCGACCTACTGAGCGCGAGCGACCAAACCGCATGCGGACTGTCATCGCAAAACCCGCAAACCACTCCCTTTAAATAAGGCGTATCGCTTCCCCATACATGCCGCACATCCGCTGTGTGCCCTCCGCAATTGGAATGATAAAACGCGGAGATGAACCGTCCTTGGTAAGTTGCCACCAAATGTGCGCTCGCCTCCACGGCCCGGTTGGTGGCCTCCCGCTCCGAATCCAATCCCCGGTAAACCTGGCTGTTGGTGCCGGCTTCCACATCGTAATCCGCATGTTCGGAAGAGGCCCCCATACGCGACAAAGTAAACGTCCGGGCCGCCACGGCCTGAGCCTTGAGGGCTTCAACCGGCCAAGTATACAGCACTTCGTTGGGAACCACGCCCTTAAGATAATCTTCCACAGGCACGAAGTTGACCGCCAAAATCCCGCCGCGGGCGACGCAGGTAAGTTCAAGCTGACCGCGATAACGCAGGCCATTGACCTTAAGCGCGTCATCATTGTTGTTGGGCACCAGACGGATTTTCTGCGCCAACAAGGTACGCCCGTTGATTACAAACTGTTGCGCGTGAACTGTAAATTGGGTTTCTTCCCCTAGGGAGGCCTCGTCAATTACCGCGCGTGAGCTCATATCGTAAATTTTTACCGGTCCGCGGGCGCCGATGCGCAGTCGGGGAACGTTTTGAAACAACGCCACGCGAACATTGGCCATCTGCCGGGAGTCGGCCTTGCCGGGCATGCGCTGGGGGGAAAAGGACCCATGGTGAACCGAACGGGTGGTGGCACAGGCAGAGAGAAAAAACCAAAAGGCAATAAACCCGACTCCCAGTAATTTGCGGATATGCACTTCAACCACCCCGGTATTTTTCTAACAACCATTTCCCACACTATAACATGAATCATGTGAAAAAGAAGCGTACGGCGAAAAATCTAGGAGCCTGTCGGACTTAAATCTTCGAAAGATCCAAATACCGCTCCGAATGACTCACGAATAAAGATGCCTGTGTGTTTTCCCACTTTGCAAAAGGGGGATAACGGCGCTATTATACCATCTCTGAGGAGAAAGTCCGGCAGGCTCCTAGGTCTCGGCCTCGGGACAAATTGACCGGTAGGGGCAATAGCCGCAGGTCCAAGTGCCGGGCTTGGCGGGAAAGGTCTGTTGGCGGATCTCTTGCGCCACT
>JAAXVQ010000473.1:0-678 GCA_013335425.1 Candidatus Firestoneibacteriota bacterium
ATCCCGGTCGGGATAAAGAGCTTTTCCGCAGTGCGTTTCAACCATACGGCGTTTTGACCAGGAAGGGAAAAGCAGCTTGAGTTACGAAACGTTTTTCGGTTTTTCACAGCAACCGTTTTCCAATGCTCCGGAATCGCGCTTCTTTTATGAAAGCCGCCAGCACTCGGAGGCGTTGGTTCGCCTCATGCACTCCATTTCCACCATGAAGGGACTCTCGGTGATGGTGGGGGATATCGGCTGCGGCAAAACCCTGCTCGCCCGAAAGCTCCTGGAAAATCTGGAAACGGAAAAAATATACGAAGCGGCGCTGATGGTGATCGTGCACTCGGAGGTGACCGCCGAGTGGTTGTTGCGCAAGATCGCCGTCCAGTTGGGGGCCAAAAACCCGGGGGAGAAAAAATCCACGATTTTGCCTTCCCTCTATGAACGTTTGATGGAGCTCTACGAGCAGGGGCGCAAAGCCGTGGTCATTATCGACGAGGACAACATGCTCGTCATCCTGACCTGGCTTGCAACGCTTGCCGGCTCATTTTCCAGCAGATAGCCCAGGGCCCAGATTGTTCTGCCAAATGAATCCTCAGAACCAACTTCGTCCAGATAGTTTCTGCTAAAACTTAAAAAGTTTCTAAATGTGCCATCCGGATTTTGCATATAATGGATATAGCTTAAATAAATGGG
>JAAXVQ010000473.1:688-1958 GCA_013335425.1 Candidatus Firestoneibacteriota bacterium
GGCCAACATGCTCGTCACGCGCGAAATTTTTGAAGAGTTCCGCGGCTTGCTGAATCTGGAAGCGCCGGGGCAAAAGTTGCTTTCCATTACCTTGATCGGACTTCCGGATTTGGAGCAAAACATCGCTCTCGATCCGCCCCTGCAGCAGCGCATTGCGCTTAAGTTTACGCTGCAGAGCCTGCAGGAAATTGCGGTCACGGAGTACATCAAGCATCGTCTGCATATCGTGGGCTGCGAACGCGACGTTTTTTCGCCCGGCGCCTATAAAAAGATTTATCAGTTCTCCAAAGGCATTCCGCGCCTGATCAACACCATTTGCGACAATTCCTTGTTGGAAAGTTTTTTGGTTAAAAAAGAGACCATTGACGAAGACGTCGTCGACAGTGTCGGCGGCGATTTGGGACTTAAGAAATAGTGATTCTGCTTGACATGTTGGGTAAGACTCGATAGAATGGCGCGCTTTTGCGGGAATAGCTCAGTGGTAGAGCGCTACCTTGCCAAGGTAGATGTCGTGGGTTCGAGCCCCATTTCCCGCTCCAACAAAATCGCCTTGCCGGTCCCGGGCAACCGGGGCCGGCAATTTTTCCTCCTCTCGATAATTTTAACGGCGGCATAGCCAAACGGTAAGGCTAGGGTCTGCAAAACCCTCATCCTCGGTTCGACTCCGAGTGCCGCCTCCAGTTTCAAAGCCCGTGGATGGCTCCGAGCCTCCGCGGGCTTTTCTTATGCATCCGGCGAAGATCGCTCCCTGCGGAAAATTATTTTGGCTGAGATACTCCTTGCCAAGCCGTGGGTGCGTGCTTAAAATAATGGGTCCGGCATTCTTGCCGGGCCAGGAGGCTGCATGGGTGGGGTTCGACCCAAACAAATATTGATTGTTGACGACGAACCGGAACATTGCCTGTTTATTTCGCAAGCGTTGACGGCCGCCGGGTACCAAACCTCCGTGACCAACGACGGGCCCAAGGCGGTCGCTTTGACCCGCGAACAGCGTTTTGATTTATACCTGCTCGACATCCGCATGGAACCCATGGACGGTTTGAAAGTCCTGGAAGAAATCCGCAATCTTCAGCCCGAAGCGCAAGCCATCATCCTTTCGGCTTTCGGCGATGTGGATACGGCCGTGAAATGCATGAAGCTGGGCGCTTATGATTTTTTGGCCAAACCCATCAACTTGGACGAATTGGTCATCACGGTGGCCAATGCGCTAAAATCCGTCGAACTGCAACAGGAAGTCAATACCCTGCGCACCCAAATTGAAATCCGGCAG
>JAAXVQ010000123.1 GCA_013335425.1 Candidatus Firestoneibacteriota bacterium
GGACCTCTTTGGCCTATGGACGCGGGCATGCCGTCATCA
This sequence comes from Candidatus Firestoneibacteriota bacterium, assembly GCA_013335425.1. GTDB lineage: Bacteria > Oederibacteriota > JAAXVQ01 > JAAXVQ01 > JAAXVQ01 > JAAXVQ01. Next base: position 40 of record JAAXVQ010000123.1, read on the forward strand.
CGGGCACGGGCATGCATACGGAACTGGGGAAGATTGCCAAGGACGTAGCCGCCGTTCAAACCGGAAAAACACCCCTGGAAAAACGGACCGCTGAAATCGGAAAATGGCTCAGCTTAACGGCCGCCGGCATCTGTGTACTGGTCACGGGCGTGAGTCTCCTGCGCGAGTACTTGCACCAGCCCCTGGAACTGGACTTCGCCCTCAAAATGCTGATGTTCGGAGTGGCCCTGGCGGTCGCGGCCGTGCCCGAGGCTTTGGCCGGGATCGTCACAGGCGCGTTGGCCATCGGAATGCACCAGATGGCCAAGCGCCACGCCTTGGTCAGGAAAATGTCCGCCGTGGAAACCCTGGGATGCACCACGGTCATTTGTTCGGACAAAACCGGCACGCTCACCAAAGGGGAAATGACGGTGCGTAAAATCGTCCTGCTCTCCGGAACCTTGGACGTGGCGGGGTCCGGCTATGACACGGCCGGCGGTTTCTCGGGCCCCATCCAGATGCCCGAAGCGGCGCTGGCTCAGTTGCTGAAGGCCGGATCGCTCTGTAATGATTCGGAACTCTACGCAGAGGCGGGGAAAACCAAAGTTAAGGGCGACCCCACCGAAGGGGCGCTGCTGGTGGCAGCTGCTAAAAAGGGCCTTAATCCGCTTGAACTTAAGCTGCAAAATCCCCGGATTCAAGAATTTCCGTTCAGCTCCGAAAGAAAACGCATGACCACGGTTCACCGCATGAACGACGGTAAAGTTTTCGCTTTTGTCAAAGGCGCCCCGGAGACCATCCTACCCCGCTGTTCAGCCTACGGGGACTCCGGAACCGTCCAAGTGCTCAGCGGAGAAGACCGCAACGCCCTGGCCCAGGCCAACGATGACCTGGCCCAGGCGGCCTACCGGGTGCTGGCGCTTGCCTGTAAAGAAATCCGTGCCGAAGATGCCGACCAAGAGGAAACGGTGGAAAGCAATTTGGTTTTTCTCGGCCTCGTGGGCATGATGGATCCGCCGCGGCCCGAAGCCGTCGAGGCCGCCCGTATCTGCCGCCAGGTCCGGATCAAACCCGTCATGATTACAGGCGATCATCTGCTTACTGCGGTGGCGGTGGCCCGGGAAATCGGGTTTTATCAGCAGGGGGATACGGTCCTCACCGGAGCGGCGCTGGAAAAACTTACGGACCTTGAATTTGAAGCCATCGTGGACCGGGTTACGGTCTATGCCCGGGTCGCACCCCGAGACAAACTGCGAATCGTTACAGCCTGGAAGAAACGCGGCGACGTGGTGGCCATGACCGGGGACGGCGTCAACGACGCTCCGGCCCTAAAAGCGGCGGATATCGGAATTGCCATGGGCATTACGGGAACGGAAGTTTCCAAAGAAGCCGCCGATATGATCTTAAACGACGACAATTTCGCCACCATTGTCACAGCCATCGAATTGGGGCGCTGGGTATATGACAATATTAAAAAATACCTGACCTACCTCCTGCGCTGCAATCTCGTGGAAGTGGCGGTCATAGGCGGCGCCGCTTTAATTTTCGGGCCCGAATTTTTGCCGCTATTGCCCGCCTCCATTCTCTACATCAATCTGGGCACCGACGGCCTGCCGGCTCTGGCCTTGGGGGTGGCGCCCGCCGACCCGGACCTCATGCGCCGCCCGCCGCGCGATCCCCGGGAAAGCATTTTTTCGCAGGACGTGATGCTGTTCATGCTCGCGTCCTTGATGATTGAAATCCCTTTTTTCTATTACATCTTCACCTCCAATCTTGAAAACCTGACGCATGCCCGGACGCAGATGTTTTTCCTTTTCCTGGGTGTGGAACTGATAGTGGCATTAAATTTCAGGTCTATGAAATTCAGCGTCTTCACCGCCCGGCCCCATCTTTGGCTGGTGCTGGCCGTTGTCTGGGAATTCCTGTTGGCGGCTTTGCTGGTTCAACTCCCCGCCGTCCGCCGCGCCTTTGGAATAACTTTGCCGTCCTGGAACGACCTGCTGATTCTTGTGAGCTTCAGCCTGCTGATCTTCGCCTCTCTGGAAGGAATCAAGGCGTTCCTTCGTCATCGCGAACGCAAACAGGAGGGGTGCCGTCCCGCGACTTAAGTCGGCACTTTGCCGCTTAAAATCAACTGCGCCCGAAAACGGCGGAATTATTTTTCTCCGACGCTCAATCCGAGAACATCGCCCTTGCATCCGCAGGCAACAACCGCATGGCATCGCGCATGGTTTTTATTAAACTATAGAAGAATGTGGACATTCAACGCTCTGCCCAACGGAGGGTCCATGAAAAGGATTCTTAATTTTCATCAGTTTTTCACAATACTGCTCACCCTCGCCTGCCTGGGGCCGGCCGTGCTTTCACAAGCCGCTGATTTTTCACTGTTTTAAGGTTGGACTCTGCAAGTGGAATCTTGGCCGGCCTCGAGCTCCCGCTTTGATGAACAGCCCGGCCCGCAAACCCAGGGTCATGTTGGGGGGAAATTCAACACCAACCTCAGTATGAACGGCATCGTGGTCCGCCCCGGAGATTGGGACGATTACAACATCGATTATTCCGGAATGACGTTCATCGCCCGAGGGGAGCTCTGGGTCCTGCCTTTTTTGGGAGTCGGCGCCAAAATCACGGGTTCGCCGGCTATGTCCAATCATACCGTCGTCAACGGTTATGCCGAGCCCTTGATCGAGGATGCCAAAGGGTTGCGGTATAACTTGGAAGGCAAGCTTACCTATACCCCCTTGGCTTGGTTGGATTTTTCAGTAGGGTATCGTTATGAAGACCTCTACTTTGAACCTCCCAAGCCCGACAATTTCAGTTTGGCCATTATTTATGCCGGTCCGTGGGTTGAGGCGGCGTTGAAGTTTTAACTCGCACCGCTTCCGATCTTGAAAAAACTCAAGTACGAGGCGTGACGGTCTATTGCCCCGCACCCTGCCGCAGAATGGTTTTTAATTTTTCGGGAGCGCTGCGGCGCGGATCACCCAGGTAGATTTCATGATGCTTCCCCCGCAAGTCCAGACCCTGCGCGTGGATAAACTCGTGCAGACGCCTAATCGCCGGGCCTTCGTCGGCGTAAGGACCGACGTGCAGAATTTGCGCGCACGAGCCCTCGGCATATTTTTCCAGCCGCAATTTCGGGAGCAGCGGCAAAGGCTTTTTCTTGGCCGCCAGTTGGGCCCCTTCGTGAAAATTGTCGGGATTGACGCATTCCGGTTGCATGATCATGATGGTCCATTTCCACAAATGCCGTTTTTCCAGGGACCAAGCCCGCATGTCGTCCATCCACCACAGCCCTTCCAAGGGCATCACCGGATAATCCGCGAGCTCGGCTTTTTTAAGCATAAACTTCAGGGTATAGGCAATGCTGTAGAGCGTCTCCACGCCTGCCTGAAAAGCTTTTTCATTCGGATCGCCTTGACCGTCAAGCATAAGAAACTGCAGGGCCGGCAATTGCACCATAACCGGTTGTTTTCCGGAGGCCGTATAGTAAGCCTTGAACTGTTTTTTCAAATCATAAGTTTTCATATGTTTCCCCCCAGGCAGCAGACGTGTCCGCAAAAAGCAGCGTTCATTACCCCTGAAAGTTTAATTCCTCTTTTCGACCTTGGCAAGATTTTCCTATGATCGTTTTCTTGATTTTTTCCGATTTTGACAAGCGCAAAGCCGGAGCGGTGTTTACGTCTTTAACCCAGTTAAAATCTTTTTAACCCTTAGGCGGCCCAGAGAACAACATCATTTGCGGTTAAAGTCATATAACCATTATTTTTAAAGGATAAAATAGTTTTACCGCAATTAGATCACCTGTAAAAGCCAAAAATTTGACTTTTGGAGTTTTTATGTTATCCTTATTGTCAGAAAATAACGCAGAATTTTACGAGGTACGCATGCAAAAATTTCATTTATCCGGCGCACTCTTGCTTGCAAGCTTTGCCTTTATCCTGCCCACGACTGCCTCGCAAGCCGGCCAACAAGATTTTGATGCTTCCAAGAGCGCTAATTCATTTGTGGAAATCGGTGCCGGTGCGCGGGCGGTCGCCATGGGAGAGGCGTTCACGGCCGTTGCCGATGATGTCAGCGCCTTGCATTGGAACCCCGCGGGATTGGGCATTGTGCCGAACGTCCAAGTGCTTTTCACCCATAACCAATGGATCCAGGACGTGACCTTTGAAAATGCCATGACGGTTTTCCCGGGTTTGGGCGGGAACCTGGGCCTGGCGGCAACTTATGTGGATTACGGCGTCATGGATAAACTCAGCGAATCAGGGCAGCCCCTGGGCGGTTTCTCCGCTTCCGATCTCGGTCTGACGCTCGGTTACGGTTTGCCGGTTTCACCGTATTTTTCCATGGGCGCGGCCGTAAAATCGCTCACAAACTCACTCGACGGGCAAAAAAAATCTTCCTGGGCTTATGACGCCGGCGCACTTCTTATATGGCCCGAGGCTAACTTGCAAATCGGCTTAAGCGTGCTAAACCTGGGTCTCTCCGCCGACGACCACCAGCCCAGCCAGGTCAAATTCGGTATGGCCTTGATGCACCTGGGCGATTGGCTGACTTTGGCGGCAGATGCAAATAAACACTTTGACCAGGATGCGTTTCAAGTAAACGGCGGTGCCGAATGCCGGCTCGGTTTTTTAGCTTTGCGGGCGGGCTATCAATATTCCTCGGCTGATCTGGGGTTGGGCGGGGGACTTTCGGGTGTCACCTTCGGCGGCGGCCTCCGTCAATACTTTGATCATTTTGGAGTGAACCTGGATTACGCGTTTGTGCCTTATGGCGATTTGGGCGCCACGCATCGTTTTGCCGTCACTTTGGAGATGGGCGGCCAAACGACCTCACCGGCTCAACCTCCGGAAAGTACGGAAACCGCACAGCCGGCTCCGGAAAAAGTCGAAGCAGTATCGGAAACGCCGGTTTATTCTCAGGCGGCCGAGGAAAAAGCCGACGCCCCCATCCACAACCTGCCGACGCCTCCGAAAAAAATCCGCGCCAAACAAGTGGGGACGCAGGTGCTTTTAAGTTGGAAAGCCGTCCCTCTGCCGCATGTTTGGTATAATGTTTACCAACAATCGGAAGGAAATCTTCTGATAAAACTTAATTCTCAGCCTGTGAAAAAAACCTCTTTCCGCACGGGTAAACTGCACCGGAAAAAAACATATTATTTCGTCGTGAACACGGTGGATAACCTGGGTCTGGAGAGCACAACCAGCAACACCGTGAAAGTCCGTCTGAAGTAATCGCGTTTTGCGGACAAGGCGCCTTTAAAAGCAGGTGATATCCCGAGCGCTTTTTTGAGTTACGGCGCTTCCGGGAAACGAATCTTAATTAAAGCAATATGCGCTGAAAGGAAATGACATGACCTTGAGAATCCTAGGAAAAGCCGCGACCGGACTGGTGCTGGGGTTGGCTTTGACGGGCTTGACGGGAATCGGCGTTTCGCAGGCGGCGACGACCGCCACGTTCACGCCGACCTGCTCACCCACGTACACGGCGACCCCCACTCTGACCAATTCCGTGAGTCCGACGCGGACGATCACCGTCACGGGCACTCCCACGAAAACGATCTCCCCCACGCCGACATTCACGCCGACATTGACCATTTCGGTTACGCGCAGCGTTACGCCGACACTATCGATAAGCGCGACTCGAACCATCAGCGCCACCGTCACTTCCACGGCGACCATCACCAAGACCGCCACCATCACGTTCACGCGCACGATTTCAGCGACCTTTACGCAAACTTCAACGGCCTCGCCCACGGTAACCTTCACGGCCTCGCCCTCGGCGACGATTTCCCCCACCGGAGGACCGACGTTGGTCCCGGTTCCCACCGGCACCTCGACTTCGACGCCGACGGTCACCAAGACAGCCTCCTCGGGCATCATCGCCACCGGCGAACCGGTACTGGTTTACCCCAATCCGGCCAAAGACACAGTGTCTTTCCAAATTGCAGCAGGTGAAAGCGGCGAGATCCGTGTGAGGATTTTTAAAATTTCCGGGCGCGAGGCCGCTGAACTAAGCGCCGCAAGCAACGGTTCCGCCCAAACCTTGGTCTGGGTCCGGGGTGACGCGGCCGCCGGGATTTATGTTTATATCGTTTACCGCAACAGCAAACTCTTTAGAAGCGGCAAATTCGGCCTGCAAAACCGCTAAGCACACGAGCCGCTTGCATAAACCGCCCTGATAAAACCGTCCGAGTTTTAAATTAACACCTGAATTTTTCACGTCATTACCCTTATTGGCTGAGCAGGGGCCCGGCTTTACATCAAACCGGTGCAAGAAACTTCTTGCGCACATAACCAATAAGGATAACTGTAAAAAATACAAAATAGTCCCCTCCCT
>JAAXVQ010000474.1 GCA_013335425.1 Candidatus Firestoneibacteriota bacterium
CTCGGCTGCGGGCGCCGAGGCGCCGGAAATGGAAGCCGACAAGGTCTTGCCTGCCGGGTTGGGCATGCAGGGCGCGGCCAACTTGGGCGGATTGAAGTTCGGCAAAGTGACGCTGGGGAAAATGAATTTCAAGCTGGCCTTGAAAAAACAGGTTTTCACGGAAAGTGGCGCGATTGCCGGTTACCAGGGGAACATTCAGGAAAACGTGCGTTTGGATTTCACACAGAAACTTTTGGGGTACGGCGTGAATGCGGAATTGAAAAACGTGGACGTGCAGCCGTTGTTAAACGATGTGGTGGACACGTTCGTGGCCGCCAAGCTCAAGAAACCCGAGATCATTTCCGAAATTAAGGACAAACTCACGGGACATTTGTCCGGCAAGCTGCAGATCAACGGGGCCGGGGTAAGTTCCCAGGTGGCCAAGCCGCGCTTGACCGGCAGCGGAACGTTTAACCTCCAGGACGGCCGCCTGCGCAAGTTTGCTTTTCAAGACCAACTGGCGGGGTTGTTCGGTTCGGACAAGTTCAGGCAGGATATCCCCTTTGACAACACGGCGATCAATTTTACCCTGGCGCAGCAGGTCGTGGATTTGACCAAGTTCGACATGTCTTCGGGTGCGCAAGGGGAGGGCGGGGATATCCGCCTATGGGCCCAGGGCAAGATCAAGTTTACGGCTGATTTTGAAAACTTTCACCTACGCCCGAGCTTAAACCCGCGGGCTGCGTCCAATTTGTCCTCCCAATTCAGGCAGTATGCGGAGGTATTAAAAGACGATCGGGGTTGGCTGACCATCCCGGTGGTGATGAACGGGGCGGTTAAATCGCCGACCGTGGTGCCGGATTGGGATTGGATCAAAAAACAATTTGCCGGCTACGCCGGCAAAAAGCTCGGTTTTGCAGCCAACGCAGCGGGTCAGAAACTCCAGGGCTTCGTGAACTCGCAGCAGGGAAAAGCGCCGGAACAAATCCAGCAGAACGCGGCCCAGGAATTGGAAAAGGCCAAGGAACAGTTGAAGAATCTCGACGGCTTGAAAAACTTATTTAAATAAGTTATGGGAGGGCGCGCCGCGTCCTCCGCCTGAACCATACGCGAAAAATCTTTTTCTCGAGGAGCCTGCATGATGAAAGCCATGGTCATGGCCGGCGGGTTTGGAACCCGGCTGCGCCCCCTCACCTGCAACATCCCCAAGCCGATGGTTCCCATGCTTAACCGTCCCATGTTGGAGCATATCTTCGAGCTGCTTAAAAAGCACGGGTTCACCGATTTGGTGGTGGCGCTTTATTTTCAGCCCGAAATCATTCAAGACTATTTCAAGGACGGCAAGGCTTGGGGTCTGAATATCTCCTATATCCTGCCGGACGCCGACGTGGGCACGGCCGGGTGCGTTAAAAAAGCTGCGGCCCAACTGGGTTCCGAGCCTTTTTTGGTCATTTCCGGCGACGTGCTGACCAACATCGATTTATCCCAGGTTATTGCCTTTCATAAAACCAAACAAGCACAAGCCACCATCGTGCTCACACGCGTGGAAAATCCCCTGGCCTTCGGTGTGGTTATTGCCAACGAAGAAGGGCGGATCACGCGCTTTTTGGAAAAACCCAGCTGGGGTGAAGTGTTTTCCGACACGATCAACACGGGGATCTATGTGCTGGATCCGAAATTACTCGACCGGATCCCCGCGGACACGGAATACGATTTCGGTAAGCAATTTTTCCCGGACGTTCTCGGCGCCAAGCTGCCCCTGTTCGGCTATGTTTCGGAAAACACCTATTGGAAAGACGTCGGCAACTTGAGCGAGTACCGCCAGGCTCATTACGATGCGATTCTTATGGACGGCGCCCTGGTGCAGTCCGAGGCATTGGAACGATCCCAAGGTGTTTGGACCGGCAAGGATTGTTATGTGGACCCCACCGCCGTCTTGGAGTCCGGCGTGATCCTGGG
>JAAXVQ010000475.1 GCA_013335425.1 Candidatus Firestoneibacteriota bacterium
CGCTGAGGCCGGCCCGCCGGGAGTTGCGCGAAGAAACCGGGTATGCGGCCCGGCGCTGGCAGGCGTTGGGGAATTTTTACAGTTCTCCGGGTTTTTGCCGGGAAACGCTGCGGCTCTTTTTAGCCCGGGATTTGGTGCGGCAGGGAGACTTGCAACTGGATGCCGACGAGCAGGTGACGCCGGAGATTTTTTCCAGGCGGAGTTTGGCGCGGTTGCTCAAACACGGAGAGTTGGAAGACGCCAAAACCGCGCTGGCGCTGCAACTCGCGGCCAAACAACTTCATTGGCCCGCCTTTTAGAAGCCGGCAATTTTCGATTGCGCGGATGACGGGTGAACAGGTATACTGGCGCCATAGCGATTGTTCATTTCCAGCCCTAGGCCGGCGGCAGGGGGGACTTTTTTGCGAATTCAATACTTCGGAGTCCGTGGTTCGTTGCCCACACCCGGAAAATCGACCATAAAATACGGCGGCAACACCACCTGCCTCTCCCTCAACGCCGACGGGCGGCAAATCATCGTGGACGGCGGTTCCGGATTGCGTTTGCTGGGTCTGGAGTTGATGAAGCTGGCGTTTGGCCGCGGACAGGGCGAGGCGTCTTTTTTTTGGACGCATTTTCACTGGGACCACCTCATGGGGTTTCCCTTTTTTGTGCCCAATTTCATCAAAGGCAACCGGTTTAAGCATTACGGCCCGGCTGCCGCCCGCGAAGTACTGGTGCGTCAGCAGGCGTTTATTAATTTTCCCGTCGAATTTTCCCAGATGACCTCCCAGCACGAATTTGAAACCCTGGAACCCGGTCAAGCCCTGGCTTTGGGCGCTTTAAACGTCACGTCCTGCCGTATGCATCATCCGGCAGGAGGTTTGACGTATAAATTTACCCACGAAGGAAAGAGTATGGTTTTTGCCACGGATGTGGAACACCCGGCCGAAGGGTTGGACCCGGAGTTGCTCAAACTGACGCAGGGTGCGGACCTGTTAATTTATGACGCCCAATTCACGCCTGAAGAATATGAAAAAGGGCGCAAGGGTTGGGGGCACAGCACTTGGCAAAAGGGCATGGAATTGGCCCGGGCGGCCCGGGTCAAACGGCTGCATCTTTGTCATCATGACCAGCAGCATGCGGATGCTTTTTTGGAAAAATCCATTTTGGCTCCGGCAAAAAAGATTTTTCCGCGCACCTTTTTAGCGCGGGAAGGTTGGGGGTTTGACCTTTAAACATTTTTTCAGCGCTTTTGTTTCAGGTTTTTCATTTTGAAACTTCCCCGTGTTCCGCTTTGCAACATATCCTGTCGTTTATAGGCGCGTCTTCATTTTCTGATTTAAGCCTTTGAAAAAATCCTTTAAAAAAGGCGATTTTCATCGCCGGATTTTTCCCGACGGGCTTCCTCGCTTGGCACGCTCCCTGCTTTATTAATGAGTGGATTTGAAAATCCAAAATCTTGAAGGGAGATGGAGAAAATGGCCATTATACGTTGGAGTCCGTACCGGAGTTTGATCAACATCAATAGCGAGGCGGGAAATTTGTTCGACGATTTCTTCAGCCCGGTCTGCCGGCGCAGCGAGGCGGAAGCGAACGCGGTCAGTTGGGTTCCGAACGTGGATCTGACCGAAAACAAGGAGGCCTACACCTTGCGGGCGGACTTGCCCGGAGTTTCCAAGGAAGACGTGAAGGTTACCTTTGCCGAGGGCGTGCTGACCATTGCCGGTGAAAAGAAGTCGGAGAAGGAAATTAAAAACGAGAATTTTCACCGGAGCGAGCGCAACTACGGAGCCTTCAGCCGGAGCTTCCGCCTGCCCGACCCCGTTCATGAAGAAAAAATTCAGGCGGAGTATCGTGACGGAGTTCTGACGCTGACCTTGCCCAAATCCGAAGGCGTCAAACCCCGGGAAATCGAAATCAAGTAATATCGGCCGACAAAAAAAACCGGAGCCTGTG
>JAAXVQ010000124.1 GCA_013335425.1 Candidatus Firestoneibacteriota bacterium
CGACAAACTGCTGCAATTGCAGGCCGCGGAAGTAAAAGCCTTGGAAGCCGAACAGGCGCAGTCCGCGCTGGAAGCTGCTGCGGTTGCCGCTGAGGAAGCCAAAAAAGCCGAAGCTGCCAAAGCCTAGGCTTTGCAAGCCGTATTGGTTTTAATAACCTTCCGGCCTTGAGCGCCAAGCGTTCAAGGCCGTTTGTTTTTTTGGATTTTGATGTCAACCCCCGGGTAGTTTCGTCGAGGTGCTTATGCCGTTGCACGTAGCGCGACCATCCCGTTCGAGTGCTGCCGATCGCCTGGTTTTTGAACGTGAATACCGGGAAAAGGGCTTTCCGGTCGTGGCCGGCATCGATGAAGCGGGGCGCGGCCCCTGGGCCGGCCCGGTGGTGGCCGCCTGCGTATGCCTGCCTGAAGAAACCGACGGCCTCGAAGTTTTGGATGATTCTAAAAAACTATCTTCCCAAAAACGCGAAACATATTACGAGCTGTTGCAAGGCCGCGCTTTAAGCATAGGCGTCGGCATCGTGGATGCCGGCACCATCGACCGCATCAACATCCTGCAAGCCACTTTTTTGGCCATGCAGCAGGCCGCCCAACAAATCTCCCCGAATCCGGATTTTTATCTCATTGACGGAAACCGCAAACCCACCTGGACCGACCGGGCGCTCACGTTGATCAAAGGCGAGTCACAGTCGCTCTCAATTGCCGCCGCTTCGATCGTGGCCAAGGTTACCCGCGACCGCCTGATGGATGCCTACGATGCCCAATTTCCCCAGTGGGGGTTTGCGCACCACAAAGGTTATGGTACGGCCGAACACCTCAGCGCCATCCGAGTGCATGGCATTTGCGCGATTCACCGCCGCAGCTATTCACCCATTGCGCAAATGAATTTCCCCCTCTAAGCCATGAACTTCAAAGGTAAAGTCGCTGAGGATCAAGCGGTGTTTTACCTGCAAAAACAAGGTTATAAAATTGTCGAAAGAAATTTTTCCGTGCGCGGCGGGGAGATCGACATCATAGCCTGGGAAGGGAAGACGCTTTGCTTTGTGGAGGTTAAAAGCCGCGGCTCCGCCGATTACGGCTATCCCGCGGAAGCGGTCAACCGCCGAAAGCAGCAACGCCTTATTTGTGCTGCCCAACTTTATCTGCTGCGGCATTTTAAAGCCGGTCCCCCCGCATGCCGCTTCGACGTGATATCGCTCTGCGCCGAGCATCCGCCGCATCTGATTTGCAATGCTTTTTCACTATCTTAAGCGCAACCGTTTTCTTGCAAAATGATATTTGTTGGAACCCGGCGAATGTACGTCCTGTGCCTGATTAATCAAGGGTTTTCCTTCAGAATGTATTCCAATTTGAATAAAATAATGAAAAATACCATATAGCACCGGCAGTAGGCTTGAATGATTAAGACCACAAAATATGGCCCCCTATATGATGATTGTTTAAAAAAGACTTGCACAAAATATGGGGGGTGCCATATAATTCGCTTACAGAGATACACTCTGAGCATTCATTAAAAGCGAACGGAGGTGAATTAAGTGCTCACGAAAAGCGAAATGTTGAACAAGTTGGTGGAAGCGACGGGCTTCAAGAAAAAGGATGTCGTAGCCGTCCTCGATGCGCAAAACGATCTCCTCGTCAAGGTTTTGAAAAAGGATAAAAAATACAAGCTCCAGGGATTGGGGATTTTTACGGTGAAGAACCGTAAGGCTCGGTTGGCGCGCAATCCGCAAACCGGCGAGACCGTGAAGGTTCCTGCCAAGACCGTGATCCGTTTTCGCGTCAGCAAAGACGTGAAAGTGAAGGTTCTGGGCAAATAGTTTTCGGCTTTTCCAAAGGCTGTCCCGGAGTTCCGGGACAGCCTTTTTTTTTCACATTTGTCCGTGCTGAATTTTCTCAGGCGAAAAGTCCGGGTTTCTCTGCAATAACTTTGGAAAATGGAAATGATCAAAAGTCTGATCCTGCATTCCGACGCAATCCGAACTTGACGAATCGCACAATATCGAATATTATGCTTTTAGGCGTAATTAGTTGATTCTTCTTTTAGGAGCGTAAATTGATCCGAAATCCTTTCCGCTATGGTGAACCCGTTACCGGGGATTACTTTACCAACCGTTACCGTGAACGCGAAGCCATCATGGGTGAACTTTCTCAGGGGCGCAATGTTTTACTGACGGGACCGAGGCATATGGGAAAATCCTCCCTGGCGCGGCGGGTGGTTTCCGAATTTGAGCGCCAAGGGGTTATGGCCGTTTACGTGGATTTTGAACGCGCTTACTCGGTCAATCAATTTATTGAAATCTTTCTGGCGGAGTTGCTGCGCACGGCTTTCAGGCAGGCCAAGGAACTTCAACAATTCATCGAGACTCTTTCTCCGGGACTTAAAAATATCCTGGTTTTGAAGTTGGGCAAAGCCGGCGAATTGACCGTGGAGGTCAGCCGCACCAAAAATCCGGTCAATATCGCCTTAACCCTGCTGAGCCTGGCTCAATCCACGGCCGAATACAAACGGCGCGTCTGCGTGGTGTGCTTGGATGAAATCACCCCGGGAATTTTGCCTGAAGATTTTCGCAAGGGCATTTTAGAGGTCGCCCGCAAACAGCCGCAGGTGGGGTACTTGCTGTTGAATTTGGAACAGCCCGGCAGCGATATGCGGGAAGGATTCGTTCATTGGCCTTTGGAAAAAATCGAGGAGCGCTATTTGCGCGCGTTCATTAAGACGCGCTTTGAAAATACGGGTTTTCGCGTCGAGGAAGCCCTCATCGACGAAGTGTTAAAAGCTTCCTGGGGACAGGCGCATTATGTGCAAATGATCTGTCGGGAATTGTGGAACCTGGGGCATACCAGCAAACTGGTCTCTTCTAAAAATTTACCGCCGGCCTTGGAATCCATCCTCGAAACCCACTCGGGGTTTTATACGGCCATGTGGCGGGAATTGTCGACGCATCAAAAAAACCTGCTTTTAGCCATCGCTGCGAGCGGAGGGCGAAAGATCTTTTCCAAGGAATTCGTCCAGCGGCATAACCTGGGAGGGTTTTCCACAGTGCAAAAGTCCGTCAACCGGTTATTGGAAATTAAGGTCTTGGAACGGATTCAAAATACAGCGGAATTTACGGATGTGTTTTTCAAAGAGTGGTTGACCCGGCGGATGGCCTAGCGCCCGTGGCCGACGCCTTTTTGGACATTGAAACCTCTCTGCGCGGTGAAATTACCGTGGTGGGGATCTATTGTCCCGGCCGGGGCACGGTGCAACTGATCGGCGAGCAAATCACGGTGGCCCAAATTTTACACGCGCTCGAGCACGTCGATACCCTGAAAACCTATAATGGCGCGCGTTTTGACTTACCGGTGATTCAAAAACGTTTGGGCTTGGATTTGACGGCCTTGTTTAATCATTGCGACCTGATGTTTGCTTGTTGGAAACAAGGACTCAAGGGTGGACTGAAATCCGTGGAGCGGCAATTGGGGATCGAGCGCGCCTCTGTGGGGGTTGACGGGGTCATGGCCATGCAACTCTGGGCGCAATGGGAGCAGCAACAGGATCGGGAAGCGCTCGCCATGCTTTTGCAGTACAACCGCGAGGACGTAGAGCTGCTGGCTGAGGTGGAACGGCGGCTTTTGTCGCGATAACCTAAGTGTTTTCCTACAGCTACGATCGGGAAATTCCTGTTTTTTTTCCAACAAATATGTTATCTTATTTTGATGCCCCGACCGCGTGCAAGCCGGGGTCATTAAGGATGCTCCCCTATGAAATGGCTTTTAAATAAAGCGGTTTTAGATGAGATCCGTCACCGGCTAAACCCCCAAAACCGCATGCTGTTGTTTTTAAATTATGATTCGGTGCTCAATCCCGGCGCGGCAGGCGAGGCCGTCCAACCCCTGGACTTGGCCATGCGCGAACAGTTGCGGGAACTTTCGGAAATCAGTTCACTCACGCTAACCGTGGTTAGCGATTATTCACTGGCGGCATTAAGAAAATTTATCGGTTTTTCCGGTCTATACCTGGTGGCCAACAATGGTTTGGAAATTTTCGGCCCTGACCTCAACGTAGTTCACGCCGAGGCCAAACGTCTACGGCAGGTATTTAAGGAAATGTTGGCCGCACTCACGGCCAAGCAACGTGAGTTGCCCGAGGTGGTCTTGGAGAACCGGGATTTGTCCCTGGTGGTGCATTTTAATCAGGCCAAACCTTTGATTCAACGCCGCGCCCGCATTGTCCTGGAACAAATCTGGACACCCGTGATGGATGCCGTAACCCTGCAGGAAAAAAACAACATGTTGATCTTGCGTCCCCGCCTGGGATGGGGCAAAGGGCGCGCGGTCATGTTTTTGTGGAATAAATTCGCCACGCCGCGCCGTCGTCCCTTGGTCATGGCTTTGGGCGCCGATGAAACCGATGAGGAGATTTTCGGGTTCATGGGACGCGAAGGCATGGGCGTCATCATCGGGGGCGAAAGTCGTGTGGCGCATTCCAAAGCCGGTTATTTTTTGAAAAACCGTGCCGAAGTATTGAAGTTTTCTTCCTGGTTGGCGGACAACCTTCCTCATCCCAACCATTCGGGATCACGGTGAGTTTCAGAAAAATCCCAAGTTGTTTGGCTCCTGTTTCCGAGAGTTTAAAATTGCCGGCGTTCGTTTGGGGGCGGCATTTCTACTTTTAAATTCCTCTCCCCTTGCGGGAGAGGATAAAGGTGAGGGGATAAGTTTTCAATACAAGATTTTTACCCCCTCCCCTTCGTCCCCTCCCACCAGGTCCTGGGGAGGGGATTTAAAAAGTTTTTTCGCAACAAGAACTAAATATGAATTTAAGCATCCAATACTCCAAGTGCCTGGGTCAGGCCATCAAAAAATAGGAATTGCATCCATTTTGCTTATGAAACGACTTTGGGGTTTGAGCATTGCGATAGGTTGGCTGTTTTTGTCCGCTCCGGTTGGGGCGGAAATGCCTGCCGAACAAATGTTCCGCTTGGCCTATGGGCTTCAGCAAAATCATAATTTCAGCTTGGCCAGAACCCAGTGGGACAAGTTCATACAAGCCTACCCGCAAAATGTCCGCGCCGGCGATGCCCAATACCTCTGGGCTGAAAGCTGGTACACTCAAGGCGATTATGTGCGTGCGGCGGAAGGTTTTCGACGTGTTTTAGAGCAGTACCCCCAGAGCCAATATTTACCGGAAGCCCGCTATCGCCTGGCCCGCTGTTTGTTTCAATCAGAGCGCTATGTGGAAGCCGGGCGTGAACTACGGGCCTTTTTAATGGGTTATGCTGAAAATTATTTGACTCCCGAAGCTTGGTATTGGTTGGGAGAAAGCCGTTACAGGCAGGGCAATTATACCGCTGCTTCCCAGGACTTCGCCTGCGTAGTGGAACGCTTTCCCCAGCACGAGCTAGCACCCATTGCCCTTTACTCCGAGGGGAGAGCATACTATGACCGGGCCCGGGCCGAAGCACAAGGCAACAGTTTAACCGGCGCCGGCCGGTCGGTTTTTGAGCAAGCCGATGCCTTGTTGGCCGGTTTCAACCAGCAATTTCCGCAGTCGTCTTTGGTCGCCGATACCCTCTATTACCGCGCTGAAACCTTGGTGGTGTTGGAACGCTATCCTCAGGCTTTGAGCTTATACGACGAGTTGTATAAGCGTTTTCCCCACCATGCTTTGGCACCTTACGCGGTTTACGGCCGGGGTATTGTCCACTTGTTGCAAGAGGACCCCGTCGGTGCGGATAAAGAATTCCGCCAATTGATCGATGCCTATCCTACACATGCGGTGATTCCCTTGGCCCGTTTGCGTCTGGGGCAGGCCTTGGCCAGGCAGGAAAAATTTCAACCGGCGGTCGAGGAACTCATGACCGTGGCCGTGCGCTATCCGGAAAGCCCGTTCGTGCCGCGTGCGCTCTATACCGCCGGCTGGTGCCGGATGCGGGAAAACAAAGACAACGAAGCCATCAATTTATTTCAGCGCTTGTTGGACGCCGAACCTTCTCAGGATTTGGCCGCCCAAGCCCTGTTTTTGGTGGGCAACGCTTTTTATCGCCTGGAGCGATATGATTCGGCCGGCAAGGCCTACCGGGACCTCTATGGGGACTATCCTGACTCGGTTTGGGCCCCGGCGGCCATGTATTGGGCCGGGTGGTGCGAGTTTCAGTTGGGAAAACCCGACGCGGCTTTGTCGGAATTTGAGCGACTGCTTAAAAATTTTCCCGAGCATGCCTTAGCTGCCGAAGCGCATTTGCGGGTGGGGGATGCGTATTTTCGCTTGGAAAAAATGACCGAGGCGCGGCGCGAGT
>JAAXVQ010000125.1 GCA_013335425.1 Candidatus Firestoneibacteriota bacterium
CCGGTTCCCTGCCCAACAGGCGCCGCGCCAAATCGCCCGCCGCCAACTCCGCATCGCTGATCGCCTGGCTACCCGCCTCCAGCAACTGGCTATTGCCGGCATTCACATCCGCCACCCGTCGTGTCGCCTTGATGGCTTCGGATAAATCCAATTCCGTTAAATATGCTTTCAGCCAGAATCAGATGGTCGTTTCCGCCAATACCCCCGAAGTCGGCGAAGCTCAAGAAGATATGGAAATAAATTTTTCCGGGGACAGCATTACCGTGGCCTACAATGCCAAATACATTTTGGATGTGATGAAAAATATCGGCACCGACGAATTTGTTTTGGAATTGACTTCAAATCTAAATCCCGGTGTTTTCAAACCTTCCACGGATAAATATAATTATTTGTGCGTCATTATGCCCATGCGCATCTAGAAAAAAAGAATCATTTTGAAACAAACTCGGGGTGGCGTCATTCATACCTCAGGCGCACTTACTTAATTCCGGCCGCTTGCGGCAGGATATAAACAAGCACAAGGGCATAAAACAACGTTATTTCGTTCAGAATTTTGAAAGGATTCTTAAAGCTTATGGATGCACAAGAAACCCCTAAAATAACTTCAATCTTAGTCGAAGAGGAAATGAAACATTCCTACATCGACTATTCCATGAGCGTTATCGTCGGCCGCGCTTTGCCGGATGTCCGTGACGGTTTGAAACCCGTACACCGCCGTATTTTATACGGCATGCATTCCATGGGGTTGCATCATAACCGGCCGTACCGTAAATCCGCTAAAATCGTCGGTGAAGTTATGGGTAATTATCACCCCCACGGCGACGCAGCCATTTACGAAACCATGGTCCGCATGGCGCAGGATTTCTCCTACCGTTATCCGATTGTGGACGGTCAAGGAAATTTCGGTTCTGTGGACGGCGATCCCGCTGCCGCCATGCGCTATACCGAAGCCCGCCTGGCCAGCATTTCCGAAGAGTTGTTGGCGGATATTGAAAAAGACACGGTTCCGTTTGTCCCCAATTACGATGATTCACTTACCGAACCTTCTTTGTTGCCCGTTAAATTTCCCAACCTGTTGGTCAACGGCAGCTCGGGTATTGCCGTGGGCATGGCAACCAACATACCGCCGCACAATTTGTCGGAAATCATCGATGGAACCCTGGCGTTGATTGAAAATCCCGAAATTAAAATTGAAGAATTGATGAAGTACGTGAAGGGCCCGGATTTTCCCACCGCGGCCTATATTTTGGGGCGCGAGGGCATTCGTGACGCGTATAAGACCGGGCGCGGCTCCATTAAGATGCAGGCCAAGGCCAAAGTTGAGCAAATGAAAAACGGGAAGGAAAGACTCGTAATCACGGAGCTTCCCTATCAAGTCAACAAGGCCGTCTTAATTGAGAATATTGCGGATTTGGTCCGCAATAAGAAAATCGAGGGTATCTCTGATTTGCGGGACGAATCCGACCGCGACGGGATGCGCATCGTGATCGAACTCGGGCGCAACGAAAACTCCCAGGTGATACTCAATAATCTTTTTAAATATACGTCCTTGCGCACCAGCTTCGGCGTCAACATGCTCGCGCTGGTGGACGGCAAGCCGCTCACGCTCAATCTTAAACAAATTTTGGAGTACTTCGTCAGCCATCGGCGCGAAGTGATTTTGCGCCGCACGCGCTATGAGTTGGATCGGGCGGAAAAACGCGCTCATATTTTAGAAGGTTTGAAAATCGCGCTTAAATTTTTGGACAAAATTATCCGTTTGATCCGCGCCTCGGCAACGGTGGATATCGCCCGGGAAGAATTGATCAAACAGTTCGGATTGTCGATCCTGCAGGCTCAGGCGATTTTGGATATGCGCCTGCAACAATTGACCAACCTTGAAAGCAAAAAAATTGAGGACGAATACCTGGAGTTGATCAAAACGATTGAACGCCTGAAGTCGATTTTGGCCAGTGCCCGAAAAGTCCTCGAAATCATCGCGGAAGAATTGCAGGGCGTTAAGAAAAAATTTGGAGATGCGCGCCGGTCGGAAATTATCGGTGCCCAGGTTGATTTGTCCATGGAAGATCTGATCGCCGAAGAGGACATGGTGATCACCATTTCCCATCAAGGCTACATCAAGCGCCTGCCGGTGTCCACCTACAAAGCTCAGCGCCGCGGGGGCAAGGGTATTGCGGCCATGGGCACCAAGGAAGACGACTTTGTTGAGCATCTGTTTATTGCCACCACGCATCAGTACATCCTGCTCTTTACAAGTTTGGGACGCATGTACTGGCTGAAGGTTTATGAGATTCCGGAAGCGTCCCGAACGGCCAAGGGCAAAGCGATCGTAAATCTCATCCGCCTGCAGTCCAGTGAAACCGTGGAAGCCATGATTCCGGTCAAGGAATTTTCCGAAAACCGTTTCTTGGTCATGGCCACGGAAAAAGGACTGATCAAACGCACCCGTTTGACGGCGTTTGCCAACCCGCGCGCCGGAGGCATTATTGCGTTGACGCTGATGACGGGCGACCGTTTGTTGGGCGTGGCGGAAACCACGGAAGATACCGATATCATTCTGGCCACCCGCCTGGGAAAAGCGATCCGCTTCAACACGGGTGAAATCAGGGAAATTGGGCGTACCGGCAAAGGCGTACGCGGCATTCGTCTGCGACCCAAGGATAAATTGGTGGGTATGGAAGTTCTTACCAACGCCGACAGTTTGTTGACCGTCACCAC
This sequence comes from Candidatus Firestoneibacteriota bacterium, assembly GCA_013335425.1. Classification (GTDB taxonomy): domain Bacteria; phylum Oederibacteriota; class JAAXVQ01; order JAAXVQ01; family JAAXVQ01; genus JAAXVQ01. The sequence goes on from JAAXVQ010000125.1 coordinate 2,719, forward strand.
CAAGGGGTTCGGCAAGCGGACGGTCCTTAAGGAGTACCGTGCGCAAAGCCGCGGCGGGCTGGGGATGATCAACATTAAAACCACTGAGCGAAACGGGGAAGTGGTGTCCGTGAAAGCCGTCAGCGACATGGATGAACTTATGATCATCACCACCTCCGGAAACATCATACGGATGGAACTTAAAAATTTTAAAGCCGTGGGGAGAAATGCCCAAGGCGTGCGCATGATCAAAGTGGATGAGAAGGATTTTGTCGGGGGCGTGGCCCGAGTCGTCACCAAAGACGAAGAGTAGGCTGCGGTACAAACCGCGAAGGAGGTTGGCGGATGAAGCTCAAAGGCAGGCTCAGCGCCAGCTTGGTGTTGTTGCTCACGCTGTTTGGCACTGTGGCATTGTTCAATTACGCCAATCAGTTTAAAAAGGATTCGTCCCAGGCGCTCCAAACCAAAGTCAAAGATTTGGAGCTGCAGCGCCTTGAGGAAGAAAAGGGAAAGCAGGCATCGCAAGAAGCCCGGGAAGCGGCGGACGTTTTTAAGCAAGTTGTGGATCAGATCCAAAAAAGAGCCGAGGCCACCGCTGATGTCTCGGGTTTACGCCAGCCGCACAAAACCCCCCTCCAACGCCAAGCCAAGGAACGTATTTTTTCCCAATTGGTCAAAGTTGAACCCCTCTGGCAAAACGCCCTGGTCACCGATGAAGGCGGTGCGCAGCTTATAGGCACCCAGAGCGGGGCACCCCGCTCCTTAAGCGGCAATCCTGAGTTTAAAGAAGCTTCCAAACAGCGCATGACGGTTTTGCGCTTGCAGGAAAAGCGGGGGCGTGAATTGGTTTTGCAAATCACGGTGCCTTGTTTAACCGACTTGGGGGCGTTTTTGGGCGTGTTTCAAGCCGAGGTGGGTCTAACCCCGGCCATTTTAGAGCGGCTCCCGAAGAAAAGCGGGGTCTTTTTTCTTTTAGGCACGCCGGCCGGTCGACGGCTGACGGATATTCCTTTGGAAAATTTTCCCAACAATTTGGAAGGTTTGGGAGGCTGGGATAAAAACCCCCAGGAAATGGAATCCTACCTTACCCAGTCCGGGGCGGGTTTTTTTAAGGGTGAATGGAACGGAATTCATTACCTGGTCGGTAATGCCCCCACGACCGTTCCCGGGTTGATGCTATTTTCGCTGCTGGAAGTTTCCAATCTGCAAAAACTGGTTGAAACCCCGGCTTCGACTGAATCCCTCTTTAGAGATCCGGTCATTGTGGGCGGTTTGGCGGGTATATTGATAATCGGCTTGGTCATTGCCATCTTCTTTACCGCTTCGGGAGGCAAGGGCGCAGGTCAGGTTAACAAGTTCAACGAAGAACTCAGTGAAACCCTCTCCGCCGGCGAACCCTGGTCTTTGGTGCATAGCCCGGGCGGCGGCGATGAGTGGTATGAATTGGCCGAAAACATCAACCGCCTTTTAAAGAAATTGGGGGAAAAATCCATGTCCTCCTCCGGCAGCATCGCGGCCGCCGCTGAATTGGATTTGGAGCGACAGAATCGAGAATTGAGCAATTTGCGGCAGGAACGCGACCATTTGGTGACGCAACACCATGAACTGGAACTGCGGGTGGAAACGTTGTCCGCCCAAAATCAGCAAATGCGGGAATTGGCGCTGACGCCCCGCCCAGCGGCCAAAGAGGCGGCGAATGTTGAAGTGGCGCCTTGGCCCTGGGCCGAGGCCAGCCAGATTCGGATTGAAGCCATCGTGAATATGTCGGATGATCTGAAGGCTACGCTGACCGTCATTAAAAATTATATTTCCTCCATTCTGGCGTCGGAAGATGGAAAGATCACGGACACACAGCAGGAATTCTTAGGGGTCGTCATCAATAAGAGCGCACGTTTGGAACGCCAAATCAACGACTTCCTGGATTTTTCCCACCTGGAGACCGAAGCGGTTCAAATGTTCTTGGTTCCCACGGATATTGTGGCCATGTTGCAGGACGTTGTGCTCAATGTGCAACCCCAAGCCGATACCAAGCAGATCAAGCTGTTGCAGGATGTCGCCCCGCGTTTGCCCCTGATTCGCTTAAACAGTGATCGGTTGGGGCAGGTGTTCATCAATTTGGTGCAGCATGCCTTACGGGTGACGCCGGTGGGCGGGGAGGTGCGTTGCTCCGCCGCACAATTGGGCGATGAGGTGGTTGTGAAAATCATTGACGGGGGAACACCTCTTACCTCGGAGCAAGCCGAACAAGTGTTCTCGAATTTTCATGGGCCGGATTCCAAAATCGGTGCGCTCTTAGCCGGCACGGGTTTGCGTTTTCCTATCATGAAGGGTATCATCAACGCGCATCACGGCTCCATCATGGCACGCGGCTTGCCCGAGCAAGGCAATGAAATCATCATCAAATTATCCCTCGCTGACGAAGAGCGAAAGCCGGAAGGGATCAGCGCAGTTATCGGATCAACCGCAACCGCGGAGCCGGCCGACAATGACCAGTTTTTTGACTTGTCAACATTTATGGCCAGTGGTGCGGGCGCGGACGAGGAAAAGTCGGCGGTTCCCGGAGCCGAGGATAATTTGGATGATTTGCTGCGTAATATTGAAAATATCAATCATAAGACCGAGAGTTGAAGTTCACCTCGCCCAATTAGGCCCGGAAAACTGCCGTTGACCGTTTAGGTGTTATTCTTTTGCATTTGCGTTTTGGGTTTTTTCCGGTGGGCTTAAATCCGCCCAGGCATCCTCCGCCAAAGCTATTTTCGTTCCCCAAGCTCGGGAAAGAGCGCCGAACGTTTGGAGCCACGCCAAGTTTTCGACACCGGTTAACGGTGTAGGTTGAAAACGGGTTCGCAGGTTATCCACGGATAATCCGCGGGCCCGGACGCTCTCCGCCTCTCCGCTGGAAGAAAACACTACCTGCACCAGGGCGCTTTGCACCGCATCGCGGCTTTGTCCGCCTCCAAATGCCAAGTTGCCCAGCGAATATAAGATTACCCCGGCATGATACCATTCCACACCTTGCAGAATGTGCGGATGGGTGCCCACCACCAGAGCCGCCCCGGCATCAATCGCGGCATGCCCCAGGTCGATTTGGTAAGGTCTCGGTTCCGAAATCAGTTCTCCACCCCAATGAAAACAGACAACCACGACCGTCGCCCAGGCGTTGGCTGAATTGACATCGGCTTGGACTAAGGAGATATCTCCGGGAGTGGTGCCCGGTTTGGCCCCGGTGGCCCAATAAGACTCCGGAAAAGTCAGAGAAAAAGACAGGATAGCCATTATCTGTCCGCCGGGCAAAGTGATGACCGCCGGACGGCGGCTGGCGGCCAAATTTTTGCCCGCACCGGCATGGGCGACCCCGGCGGCATCCAAAGCTTGCAAGGTATCGGCAAGAGCCGGCGGGCCGTAATCAAGGATATGATTGTTCGCCAAGGAAACCGCAGTAATACCGGCGCGGTGTAAAGCCGGAGCCGCACTGGGTTGAGAACGAAATGTGAATTTTTTCCCTTTGATCACTTTTCCGCGGGCCGAGATCGGGCTTTCTAAATTGACCAGCCCTACATCCGCTTTTCGGAAAAAGGG
>JAAXVQ010000476.1 GCA_013335425.1 Candidatus Firestoneibacteriota bacterium
TTTGCGACGCTGCTGCGCGCAAACACCACGGTAAATCCCCACGTATAGAACACCACCACGCGCGAGTAGGATTCGCTGCGGTAAAAAAACGTCACGGCCAGCAGGATTAAAAACGCCGCGGTTGTGGCCTGCATGAGACGCGACAACTCATCCACGCCGGAGGTGCTGCGCCGCTGCAAATACAACCCTGCATACTGGAAACTCAACAAAGCCACCAGCAGCACCGCGGGCCAGGCCAGCAGATACCAGTGCACCGCAGGCAGGTCGTGGTACACGGGGACCGGCCACCCCGAGAAGCGCAGGAAATACGCGCCCCACAAAGCTCCGCTGATCGCCAAGGCATCGGCCCAGACGTTTAATTGCTTGAAGGTTTTCGCCAACCCCTGTCGCGCCATGCCGTCTGCCTTTCGGGAAAATGAATGCTCATCTAGCTATTAATCAGGGGTGCGATCTACCCGGTTCCGCTTCCCCGAATTTATGTTTCTAAGTTTACCTGAGACTAGGAAAAATGAAAAGAGCGTTCTCGACAACCTATGGTTATAAAAGCTTATGTTGGATAAATTTTTTCACCAGATTATAAATATCGTTTTTATTGCCTTCTTTCCGTATCCCCACCGCCACCACCAGGACTTCCACCAGGTTATTCCTGATTTGGTAAATAATCCGATACCGCTGGCCGGCGGACCTTAAACTCCTGAAGCCTTTCAAGGGCCCCAGCAGCGCCTTGCCTTTTTTCTCAGGCTCTATAGTAAGTTCGTCAATACTCTTGATCAGAAGATCTCTGACCCTGCGGTCGGAGATTTCCTTCAACATCCGAAAAGCGGCGGGAGCAAGAACCACTTTATAGGTCAATGTCTAAGTTCCTTTTTGGCTTTTTCCCAAGCAATACCTTTCCCGGCCTCAATTTCCTTCACACCCAGTTTGACTTGGGCCAAAAGCTTGTCATCACTTAAAATTTCCAAAGACTCCATGACCGTCTCAAAAAAATCCCAATCCATGATCGCCATGACCGATTTTCCGTTTTGCGTAACTTCAATGGCGTCGTGTTCCTTTTCCAGCCGCTTGGGCAGAGTGTTCAGCTCTTTGCGGGCTTCCGAAATAGCCAACTTAGTCATTTCCATTCAACTCCTTCCGCCAATTCTCAAGCATCCTTGATCACTACAATTAATTGTACCTACAATTGTACAACCTGTCAAGACGTTCATTTCTTGGAAAACCACATTTTCAAAATCATTTAAACACGTTTTATAAAATATTCGAAAAAGTCTTTCCGGGGCGCAACTACTTACTTGACGTTTTTTTTAGCCTTGCTTTCAGACACAGCGCGATGGCTTTTTCCAGGTTTCGTTTGAATAAAGGCCTATCGAATTCCAAAGCGCGCTTCCGGATGGCCTTGGTATCCCATTTGATTTTCTCCGCCTGTTGCATGGCTGCCATGAGCGACTCAACCGTGGGTTCGTTGAAAAACACGCCCGTCTTCCCGGCCACCACGGTCTCGGTGGCCCCACCCACGCCGTAAGCGATCACCGGACGTCCCGAGGCCATGGCTTCCAAAGGCGTGATGCCGAAATCCTCTTCGCCGGGAAAAAGGAAGGCTTGGCAGTTGCGGTAGGTCTCGGTTAAATCCGCCACGGCCGGGAAAAACTTTACGGTCGGGCCGGCCAGGCGCCGTAGACGCTTGAGTTCGGGACCGTCCCCCACAATGTGCAGCGGCGCGCGCAGGCGGTTGCTGCAGATACTGGTAGAAGACCCCACCCGGGTAGACGACCATGATCGGCACGATCGATACTACGATGACAGCGATCTTGACGGTGGGACCAACGAGCGCTGCGATGTCCTCGAAGCGGGTCGGGGCCAGCGACCGCAGCAGCGCACGCACCGGCCCACCCTCGAGCTGGAACACGCCGACGGTGTCTCCTCGGCGCAGCATCT
>JAAXVQ010000477.1 GCA_013335425.1 Candidatus Firestoneibacteriota bacterium
GGGAATGACGTATTCGGGGCCAAAAATCGCTTCCAGCGTGGAATCGGGTTTGCGGACGCAATGCATGGGAAGCAAAGGCGCTCCGCTGATAAGCGCCAGTTTGGCGGCCCCCACCGTGGACCCGGCTTTGTGTCCCATGAAGTCTACATAGACACCGCCGTTTTCCACCTGGTCAATAAGCACGCCCAGCACGCCGCCTGCGCGCAAATGCGCGTTGGCGTAGTAGGCGCAGCGGTGGCGGGGATTGTCGGCAATGACGGGTGAGTGCCCGCGTTCGCGGATCCAACGGTAGATCTCAGAAACATCCTTGTCGCCCGGATCGCGGAAGATAAACTTGGAATTCGCGAGCCACCCCACAGCCACGGTCATCAGCAAAAAATTGCCCAGGTGAGCCGAAAACAGCACCGCACCTTTTCCCTGCGCCAAAGCCCGTTTCAAATGCTCTTCCCCACGAACCGTCAGATAACGTGAAAGGCGCCGGGTATGCGCCAGGTAATGGAAGGATTCAAAAAACACCGCGCCTAAATGGGCGAAATTCCCGCTCGCCAGTTTCCGTTTCTGCGCCGCGGTCAACCCTTCGCCGTAAACCAGCGTCAAATTTTCCAAAGCCACCTGCGCGCGGCTTTTCATCAGAGCAAACGCCAAATGCCCCACCCCTCGCCCGATCAACAGGCAGAAACGACGGGGCAAACAGCCGGCCAAAAACACGACCACACGCAATAAACTATATAAAGTACGAAAACGCAGCTGGATGGGATAAGGTTTGGCATCACTCATGGGAAGTTCCTTGGCAAGCGTTGAACCCGGATCGGTTCGGCTTTGGGGGAAAATTGGAGCGGGGGACGGGGATCGAACCCGCGACGTTCAGCTTGGAAGGCTGACATTCTACCGCTGAATTACCCCCGCGTTTTTTCGCTTCAGGCGAAAAAACCCTCAATTTTCTATTTTCGACTCTCGGCTTTTCGCCGGCGGCGAAAAGATTAGGTTTTACAAACAAATCAAAAAAATCAAATATCGAAAATTGAGAGTCGAGAGTTGACCGCCATTGAGCTTTAACATGCCAATTTGCCTTTGGCTCAATGGCTCCGTTTTTTTCGCCCTAGGCGAAAAAAAACTGGTGGACAGGGAAGGATTTGAACCTTCGTAGGGAGAACCCGACAGATTTACAGTCTGTTGCCATTGACCGCTCGGCCACCTGTCCGTGCAACTTCAAAAAGAGGGTATAGTTTATCCAAACTTAAAAAGCCTGTAAAGCATTTTAATGTTTTTTTCTCGACTCCCGGCGCCAGGTATCGATGATGGCAGAGGCTTCCGCCTCTGCGCCCGCGGGAATCCAGCGAATTGGGATGCCTTTTTTCTCCATGCGCCGAAACCACGTTTCCTGGCGCTTGGCAAAATCGCAAATCGCCAAGGTCAAACGCTCAACCCATTCGCCGTAATCCGGAAACTCCCCCAGCAGGTAGTCGGTCACAAACCGGTATTCCAACCCCAGCCGGCGCAAGCGTTCGGCCCCCACGCCCTGGGATAAAAGACCCCGAACCTCGTCGAGCATGCCCGCCTGCAAACGGGCCAGCAGGCGCTCCCGAATCCGCCGACGAAGTTCCGCCCGAGGAATGCGGACACCCAAAACCAGCGCATTAAGGGGCGGCGGCACTGCCGCAGGCAAAGCGGCCAACCCTTCGGCAATTTCCACGGCGCGCACCAAACGCCGGTGCTCGCTGGTGTCCGTGGTGTTGTGCAGCGGGCCTTTGAGGCGGCGCAGACGTTCGGTCAATACTTCATCGGTCAATCGTGCCAGTTCCATTTGTCGTCCGGGATTTTCCGGCACAGGTCGCAGGTCATAACCCAGCAGCACGGCTTCCAGGTAAAGCCCCGTGCCCCCGATCATAAAAGGCAACTGCCCGCGGGTATGAATAGCTTCCAAG
>JAAXVQ010000126.1 GCA_013335425.1 Candidatus Firestoneibacteriota bacterium
GGGATTAAAAGGGGCGTATTGGGACCGGCTGCGGCAAAGCGAATATTTAGGCAATGTCTGCGCGGTCTTAACCTTAAAGCGTTCGCTCTCCCCGATCTATTGGATGAACATCCCGGACGTGGCGAGCCCCTTTATAGCGGTCATCGAACATACCAATTTTATCCCGCCGGAAACCTACGGCAACCACCGGGTGATGTACCTCTCCTCGTACCTGCCGGTGACGCATCCCCGCTACCTGCAAACGGACAAGAAATTGCTGCAGGAGTACTACGCGTATCTGAAAAAAGTTATTCCCGATTTCACCCCCGCCGACGTGGCCGCGGCGCAGGTGTTCCGTTCGCCCTATGCCCAACCCGTGGTGCGCGCCGGATACCGCGACATCCGCGTGGGCGTGGCCACGCCGTTAAACGGCTTGTTTCTGGCCAACATGGCGCAGATTTACCCCGAAGACCGGGGCATGAGCTACTCGGTCCGCCTGGGGCACGAAGCGGCCAAGGTCATCTTAAAGACGGCTCAGCCGCCCAACACTTAATTTTCAAAGGATCCGATCATGGACAAGCTGAATATTTCGGTTTTTTTCCCCACCTACAATGAAGAAGCCAACATCGAGGCGCTGGTGACGCGCACGGTGGAAACCTTAAAACGTTTGGCCGGAAAATGGGAGGTCATCATCGTGGATGACGGTTCCCGCGACCGCACCGGCGAGGTGGCGAAAACTTTGGTGAAAAAATTCCCGGGGGTGCGCCACGTACGTCATGAGAAAAACCGCGGCTACGGCGGCGCCGTCAAAACGGGTTTGCAGGAAGCCAAACTGGACTGGATATTTTTTACGGACGGCGACGGGCAGTTCGACGTGGCGGAGCTGGAACGCCTGCTGCCGTCCACCCAAACCGCGGACATGGTCGCGGGTTTCCGCATCAACCGGCAGGACCCCTTTCTGCGCAAACTCAACGCGTTTGCCTGGGGCACGCTGGTGCGCACGCTCTTCGGGTTGCACGGCAAGGTCCGCGACATCGATTGCGCGTTTAAGCTTTTTCGGCGGCGCGTGGTGGACGAGAGCGCGTTTGTGGCCGAAGGGGCGCTCATTTCCACCGAATTGCTGGTCAGGGCCAAAAAACTCGGTTATCGTTTTGCGGAAGTGGGCGTGCACCATTACCCCCGCAAGGCCGGCACGCAAACCGGCGCCAACCCCAAGGTAATCCTGCGGGCGTTTAAAGAATTGTTTAAGTTTTACGGACAGTTGCGTTAGAATGAATCATCCTGGGGAAAGCCCCGGGGTGCCGGAATTTTTAGCGACGGCAGGCAGCGAGGGTTTTGAAGGCGGCGGGTTATGTGCAAAAGCGTTAAACGCAGGCCATGGATGTTGGGGATGGCGCTCGCAGGCGTGTGCGGGCTGAGTCTGGCCGCGGCGGCCGCCGGGCCGGGCACGACCGGCGCCGATGTGCTTAAGGTCAACCTGGGCGCGCGGCCCAATGCTTTAGGCGGCGCTTACAGCGCCGTGGGCAACGATGTGCAAAGCTTGCTCTATAACCCCGCGGATTTGGCGGGCGCGCAGGGCTCCGATGCCGTGTTCCAACACTATGCGGCGTTTGCGGAAGTGACCTATGAGTTGCTGGGCTACGCGCAGCCTGTGGAAGATATGGGAATCGTGGGGGGGACGCTCGTCTGGCGGACCATGCCCCCGATCGACAACCCCGGCGCGCCGGATGCGCCCGTGGCCGTCAACGATTTGGTGCTGACCGTCGGGGAAGGACGGCTCTGGAAAGAATGGTTTGGAGGCGGACCGGCGATTTTGGACCGCCTGGCCGTGGGTGGCGCGGCCAAAATAATTTACTCCAGCCTGCGCGAGGCGCATGCGGTCAGCCTTGCAGCGGATTTGGGCGCTGTCTGGAATTCACCCGCGACATGGGGTTTGCCCGTGACCGTGGCCGCGGGCCTGCAAAATGCCGGCGCTCCGTTGCGCTTTTTGGAGCAAGCGGATCCGTTGCCTTTATGCGGTCGTCTGGGCGTGAGTGTGGTGCCGTGGGATACAGGACGGCATAAGGGCCTGCTTACGGCCGAGTGCCTGTTGTCCGTTTTAGACAGCGGTTTGACGGCCTCGGTGGGGGCCGAGTACACGCTTGCCAAGATCATTTTTTTCCGAGCGGGCTACCGCTTCGAGAACGCCGGGAACATCAACGGCCCCTCGGCCGGCTTGGGCGTGGCGTTCATGGCCGGCACCCTCACGTTCCATCTCGACTATGCCTACCGAGTTACGTTGTGGGACGCTTACGACAGCGTGGACAACAATCATTTTATTTCATTGGGTGTCCATTTCTAATGACCCGCTCCATATCCAAAAACCGGATCATCCGAACCATTTTCACCCAACTGGCACCGGTATATGATGTTTTGGAAAAGCCCTTAACCTGGCAACATGGAGCCCAGTGGCGTCAGAAAGCCATCGCGGCCGCCAAGCTTCCCCACCCCCGCCGCGTGCTCGACGCCTGCGCGGGCACCGGACTGCTGACCGCTGATTTGGCGCGGCATTACTCTCCCCGAACCCACATCATTGCCATTGATTTTTGTCCGGCCATGGCGAATGTAGCCCGGCAGCGCCTGCGGGATCAGAACCTGCTGCGGCGCGTGGAAATCAAAGTTGAGAACGTGGAGATCATGCCGTTTCCCGACGAATTTTTCGATGTGGCGTTCATGTCCCTGGGGTTGCGTTTTGTTTCGGACGTGAAAGTCGCCGTGCGAGAACTCCACCGGGTGTTAAAGCCGGGCGGGCGGCTGGTGGTGCTCGAACTCTGCCAACCGCCGGGGAAATTCCGCCGCCGGCTGGTGCATTGGGCGCGCGATAAGTTTTTCCCCAAGTGGCAGCAATGGACGCGCGGGATTCCGCCGAAACTGCTTTACCCGCTCCATGATTCCCTGATCCATTACCCGGACCCCGCCAAGCTCAGCCGGCGCTTCGTGCGCATCGGTTTTGACCACGTGGCCTATGCTTATTTAAACGGCGGTCTGGCGACTTTGCACCACGCCACCAAGTTTTTCCACCATCATACCCACGTGGAACCCGAACTGCCTCTGACTTAAGCAGTTTGTTGGGCCGGGTGTCTCTTCGTTATTTCCACCCTTTAGAGCCAATCCGTTCTACGCTGATGACGTCTCAAAACGTCCAACAAAAATTAATATCCATTAAAGTTTGAAATCTGCGCATATCTGCGTCATCTGCGGATTACCCGTCTTTTATTGGATAAGGATGGGGAGATGTCTTAAATCACGCGGTCGTTGCCGCCGTCGATGGGGACTTGGGCGCCGGTGGTTTTGGAAAACGCCTGCCCGGCCAGGGTCACGGCCAGCCGCGCCACGTCCGCGGACGTGACTTCCACCCGCAACAGATTGTTGGTCTTATAGGCCGCCACGCTCAGGCCGTAATGGCGGGCGCGGGCTTCCAGAACTTCGGGGGTCCAGAGTTTGGTGTCGAACACGGCATTGGGATGCAGGACGTTGACCCGGATGCCTTCGGCCGCCAGTTCCAGGGCCGCGACCCGGGCCAATTGCGTCAACCCGGCCTTGGCCACGGAGTAAGCGGCCGCGCCCGGTCCGGGCGCCGGCACGTTTTTGGAACCCATGATGACCACGGCCGGTTGCTTGCCCCAACGCAGATAAGGCAGACACAATTGCAGCAGGGTCTGATGGGCCGTGAGATTGACGTCCAGACTCTTTTGCCAAGTGTCCGCAGGTTGGACCGCCACCGCGGCGCTGGGCGGGAAGATGCCGGCATTGCTCACCAACACGTCCAGGCCCCCAAAGCGGCGGACGGTTTCTTCCACGGCGGTTTGCAGGCTTTTTGAGTCCGTGACATCGGCAGCGACCGTGAAAACGTCCGGGCGGTTGAACTGTGCGTGAACCGCCGGGTCCAAATCCAGGGCCGCCACCGCCGCACCTTGCGCCAGAAAAGCCTCCACGCAGGCGCGGCCAATGCCCGAGGCCGCGCCGGTTACCAGTACGATCCTGCCTTGAAATTCCGCGGGGCGGGCGTTGGTCTTGAGCTTGGCCTGCTCCAACTCCCAATACTCGAGTTCGAAAAGATCTTTTTCAGAAACCGGTCGCCAGCCGCCGAGCAGTTCCGCGGTCAACATGGCCGGCAGGGTATGCGCAAGGATATCGCCGATGATCTGAGTTTCCTTTACCGTAACTCCGAAAGACACCACGCCTTGTCCGGGCCAAACCGCCCAGCAGGGCGCCGGATTGAGGGCTTGCAGGTTCCCCCGGTCGTGACGTTTGAAGTAAGCCTGATAATTTTCGGTAAATTCGGCGACTGCGGCCGCCGGGTTTTCGCCCAGCAGCAAAGGGGCCGGTTTGATGCGGATGACATGATCTGGGGTCAGCGGCCCGCGTTGGCTGATCTGCGCCGCCTGGGGCAGATTGGAAAAATAATATGCGGTTGCATTTGCGTCCAGCCGCGCCAGCACCGGGCGGCCTTTGACCTGGGAAACCGCGCGCCGCAACGCGGCCAATTCCAAAAGCTTGGGTTCCGGGGCCGTTTGCGCGGGGATCACCGGCTGCGCTTTTTGTTGCAGGTAGGCTTCGGCCTTGGCGATCAAGGAGAGCATGCGTTCGTAACTTTCCTGCGCCGTCTCCGCAAAGGTGAACAGCCCGTGGTTGAGCAGCACGATGCCGTCCAGCAACTTCCAATCCTGCGTCTGCGTGAGTTCATAGATTTTTTTGGCCAGCACAAAACCCGGCATCACATAAGGCACCAGCAGCACCCGCGGGCCGAAAACGTCCCGCGCGAGTTTTTCCCCAGAGGGCGTGTTGGTCAAGGTGACCACGGCGTCGGCGTGCGTGTGGTCCACGTAAGTTGCGGGGATCAGCGCGTGTAGCAAAGCCTCCACCGAAGGCGCGGGCCCGGTCGGGTCGAGCATGGCCGCGCGCTGCAGGCGAACCATGTCCGTGTCGCTCAAGGTTTCCAGGGTAAGCATTTTTTTCAAGGCTTCCAGGCGCACAGGCACCAACCCTGCCGGTTCCAGCGTGGCCAGGTCCCAGCCGCTGCCCTTGATGTGGAGCAAGGACTCGGTTTCGCCAAAAAGGTTTTTTGCCTCGGTTTTAACCGAGGTGTTGCCGCCCCCGTGCAGCACCAGGGAAGGGTCCTGCCCCAAAAGCCGCGAGGTGTAAACGCGCAGTTTGACGGGGTCGTTTCCGCAGACTAAGGCTTCGGCGGGATTCCATAGATTTTGCATAAGACCTCTTGGATGGCAAAATAGTTGAGAAGATTATTAACTATTTCCCAACAAGTTTCAAGCACGGCTGTTCAATTTGAAAATCGCCTTAACAAACGATTGCATCATCTGCGGAAAAAGGGCTGGCTTTGCCTAGCAGGGAATTTTCGACAATGGTTGCCCGCGTTTCAAAACTAGGATATAATTAAATATTGAAGCCGGAACCCCAGAGGCGTGGAATGTCGAAACGATATGCGATTTTCCTGGTTATGCTGTTTTTTTCCACGCAAGGTTATGCGGCTGCGCCGGATTTAATCCGTAACGGCGATTTTGCCGTGGCCACGCCCACCCCCCCGGCGGTGGGCATCCCCAATTGGGTCAGTTCCACTTCCACCAATGAAAGTTACTATGCCCCGACGATAAATACCAGCATCGGCAATACCAATTCTGGAGGCTCGGGCGCACCTTGCGCCATCGTAGGCGGCACGGTTCCCTATCAAGGTACCTCTTCTTTGTTGCAATACATTTATGTACCCCCGGACGCTTTGGGCAACACCTTGATGATGTCCTACCAGTGGGTGGCGGACAAATGCCTTCAAACCTTCGATTGGGCAGAGGGGCGCATCCAAGGGGTGCCTTTTTTTCACGAGGAACCGACCAACTTTCCCCAAGTGGACCCCACGCCGGGCTGGCGGCAAATCACGCCTTTTGTGCCCCTGGGCAACTACCGCAATACTACCATTACCGTGGAATTTTTGACGCATTGCGATGCGATTGCCCTGCAAACCAATTACTTATGCGTGGACGATGTCGCACTTTGGTGCTATACGGCGACAAAAACCGCAACTTTGACCATCACCATTACGTCCACGGTCACGCCCACGGCGACGATTTCACCTACGATCACCCAAACCGCCACCATTACACCCACCCGGACCATCACCCCCACGGTTTCACCCTCGC
>JAAXVQ010000127.1:0-1435 GCA_013335425.1 Candidatus Firestoneibacteriota bacterium
AAAACTCCCGTGTCCACCACGGCCACCACGATGTCCCCGGTGCCTTGAAAAACCAAGCCGGCGTTTTTGGCCGCATCGCCCTTGGTGCGGTTGATCCACCATTGCGTTTTTCCGTCCGTGTAAAAGGGGTCATCGAAAGCCCCGTTGGGGGTATAGGTGGTGGACATGGCCGCGGCCACGGCTTTGACTTGATAATTGGGTTCGATGTTTTCCACCAAGGGATTGGCGCGCAGTTGCGCCAAAGCGTCATTGACCGCCTGCCCGGCGGGCAGGCGCAGGCGCTGCCAACCCAGCACAGTTCGCCCGAAAGTCCGGGTGCGGAAACGCTTATGAAAAGCCGCCTTGGCCGTCTCCAGCCCTGTGGCGACTGCGGCCGTTTGCCGGTTGAACGCTTTTAATTCCTCGGGAGCCAGCGCCGGCTTGAATTTCACCAAGACTTCATCGTTTAAATAGACGGCGGCGGTTTCCGTTTTGGAAAAACCGGAATTTTTTAATTTATCCTCGGGAGCTTGCGCCTGGGCGGCGCCTGCGGTCAGGGTTAACATCAGCACAAGCAGAAGCCAAAATTCAGCCGGGAGATTTCGTCGGGTGAGTTTCACCGCCATAACCGCAGCTTAAGCGGGCTCCTTTCGGTCAGACTAAACCGTCTACCGACCAGTTTAGCGCACCTCGGGTGGCGGGGCCAATAGAATCCGCGGAAAAACTCAGGGGCGCGTCCTGCGTCCGACAGCCCCGGCCGCCGGAGGACGCCAAACGTAATAATTCAAGCTCTTGATCTCCCAAGGAACTTGGACAAAATTCAGACCGAGGCGCGCCAACATCAGTTCGTCTTGCGGCGGACGCAGCCCGACATAGAAAAGTCCGGTTGCCTCCCCCGGGCGGTCAAATTGCTCCGGAGTAAAAAAATTATCCGGGGCGTCATAATACCGAAAGCAGTTTTTTTGCCAAGGACCGGTCACCACCCAACGGGCGCCGGGGCTGACGGTCGTCTGGAGGTGCTTAACGGCCGCGCGGTAGTTCTCTTTTTCAAAGCCGGAAAAATAATAATGCAAATTCTGAAACTGCAGGTTCAAATAAAATCCCCCAAAAACCAAGGCCAATATCGCCGCGGCGCGGGGCCAGGGAAATTCAAGTTTCCGCAGCGCCGCTTCCAATCCTGAAAACGCCGCCGCCAGAAAATAAATCGCCCAAGGCCACCAGGCTGAAAAATACCGCCCGGTATGAAACGGCTTATGCCAGGTAAGGCCGAAATACAAGAGAAAGGTCAGGGTGAAACCCAGCAACATCAAGCCGTGCCGGGGACGCGCTTTGGCGTCCCAAAGATTCAGCAGTGCCAAGGGCATAAGCAGACGCGCCAGTTTGCTCATCACCGCAAACCCCCAGCCCAGCTTCCAAGTATGAAACCATAAATTTTCCAAGGCAAATTTGAGCAGTT
>JAAXVQ010000127.1:1445-6222 GCA_013335425.1 Candidatus Firestoneibacteriota bacterium
CTGCCGATCCCGCCTGCGGTCCATAAACCAGCCGGCAACAATGCCGTCAATTTCCTGGTGGATACCTATATGAGCACGACCGAGGAGATCACGCTGGTGCCGGTGGGGCCGATGCGCTGCAGGATCCGGTCGGACATGTCCGGTTTGACAATATTGTAAGTGCCGGCGCTGCCGCAACAGGCGTCCGCCTCGGTGAGTTCGCTGTACTGCAGCCCCGGAACCAGCTTGAGCAGTTCCCGCGGCTGGTCAATGACCATACCGGTCCAAACCCCTGCTTTGAGGGCCAAGCTTTGGCGCCATATGACTCCCACCCAAGGCAGATAACCTAAAAGGATAAGCGCGCTCAAGCCTAAAACCCAGCGCCATTTTTTCGGATGAACCTTGCGTTCCAGCCAAGCAAAAACAAAAACCGCCGACCAGGTCCCGGCCACAAAAAAAGTGCACACCAAGCTGGCGTAAAGCAGGAGCACGCTGGCGGCCACGCCCACGGCCGCCATTTTTTTATCCGGCGCTCCGGCGGGCGTCCACAGCGCCAGTTGGCTGTACAACACCCAGGGGGCCAGGGCCAAGATGGCGGCATACATGCGGAGTTCCTGGGAATAATAAATGGCGAACATGTTGAAGGCGGCCAAAACCAGCGCGCCCCAGGCCCAACCCCGGTTTTGAAAAATTTTTTTACTCAGGCAATAAATGCCCGGCAGTGCGGCGGCGCCCAAGAACGCGGACAGCTCCCGCAGCGTCCCGTCGGTAATCGGCAAAGCGAGCAGGCGCCGCGCCCAAACTTCCGCCCACAGCAGGACATAATAGAGCGGGGCGTGCAGGTCCCAGGTGGCGACCCGGTGAATCACTTCCCACAGCGAAGGAAAATCCCGGACATAAATAGCCGTGTGAATCTCGTCCTGCCACAGACTTTGCCGGCCTAAATCCCAAAAACGGATCACAGTACCGGCCAAAGCGGCTAAGGCCGGCGTCAAAACCGGGAGCAGGGACTTCCCGCCCCGCGCCACCGCGGCAGAACCGACCGAGGCCATTATTTGCCGGTTAAAATACGACGAGCATTTTGCAGGCGGCGCGGCAGGTGTTTGAGACCGCCGACTAAGGCGTACCACAAACAAAGCAGTCCGTATTTTAAGCTGCGTTTGAAATTAATGGAGGAAGCTTCCCGAAAGTATTTGGTGGGACACGAAACTTCTCCGATGGAAAAGCCTTCCTGAATCGCCGCAATCAGGAATTGGTTGTCAAAAATAAAGTCATTGGAAAATTTTTCAAAAGGGATTTTTTCCAGGACACGGCGGTGGTAGGCGCGGTACCCCGTGTGGTATTCGGAAAGCTTGGCGCCCAGAAAAACGTTCTCCAAAAAAGTGATGAAGCGGTTGCTGATATACTTGTACAGCGGCATGCCGCCCCGCAAAGCGCCCCCGCTTAAGATCCTCGACCCGATGACCATGTCGTAAACCTCGTCGGCAATCAAAGAACACATGGCCCGGAGCAACTTGGGGGTATATTGATAATCCGGGTGCAGCATCACCACCACGTCGATGTTTTTGGCCAACACCGCCCGGTAACAGGTCTTTTGATTGGCGCCGTACCCTTGGTTTTTTTCATGGATGTAGGTTTCGATTTTCAAGGACTTGGCCAGTTGCGCCGTGGCATCCTGGCTGTGGTCGTCCACCAGGATGATTTCATCCACCACGCTTTTGGGTATTTCAGCATAGGTCGCTTTTAAGGTTTTGTCGGCATTATAGGCCGGCAAGACCACCGCAATGCGCTTACCGTCAATCATAAAATAGTAGCCCCCAAGTTTGCAACGCTGCGCAGGCGCCAAAATTACCAGTGCCGCTTTTTTGACGCCGATCCCGCACCCGGGACGGCATCGGCCGAACCAATATCGCCAATGCCGCCCGGCTTGTCAACGGGAATCAGGGTTGAAACCGGGGGCTCTCCGTATCAAGCGGCTTTGTTCTCCCTGTGCGCATCCAGTTCCGCGAAACGATGGGCGAACTCATGAAACGACGTGGCCGATCTGCCGGTAATGTCCGCCACCGCCAAGGTGACCCGGGAACCGAACCCCTCCAAAAATGAGCGCATTAAATCCTGCAGCGCATCCACATACCACACCGGCATGCCGCCGGAGAGCATGGATTTGCGGCTGGTCTCCAAAGGAACATTGACATAACTGATGGGACGCTTTAAAACACGCGAGAGCTGGACTGCCACGTCGCTTAGGCCCAAGGCTTCGGGTCCGGTCAGCTCGTAGACCATGTTTTCATAACCGGCATGCGTCAAGCAACGAACCGCCACGCCGGCAATATCGGCCGCGTCGATCATGCTGATGCGCGCCCCGCCCAGCGAGCCTGAAAACACACCTCGGGTCAGAATGCCCTGGGCCGATGGCAGGAAATTTTGCATATAATAATTGGGGCGCAAATGGGTGAACTTCATGCCGGTGCCTTCAATGTGCCGTTCAATTTGAGCATGCCAACGGGCCAAGCTGACCGCCGAATCCAGGGCGGCACCCATCATGGAAAGTTTGATGACATGCCTTACCCCGGCGGCCTTGGCCAGATCCGCCAAAACGCTCTCCCGTTCCACCTGTTTTAAATCGGAACTCGACAGCAAAAAAACCTTCTCCATGCCTTCCAACGCGGGTTTGAGGGTTTCCGGTTTATCAAAGTCCCCCACCACGGTTTCCACCCCCGGTCCGGCAATTTGCGCGGCTTTTTCCGATGAATGCACCAACGCGCGAAAAGGCGTCTTTTTGGCCGCCAACCGTTTTCTGATTTCGCTGCCCAGAGTCCCGGTTGAACCAGTGATTAAGAATTTGCTTTTCGTAGCCATGACATATGCCTCCCCTCATTTGACTTTCATGAAGTTTGACACCCGCGAAGGATTGGAAGGTCGAGTGAAAAACGAACGGTTTTGAACTGATCGTTTGGTTTAAGCGGGGTGAGCGCCCGATTTAAGGCCGGCCTGAGATTTCCCTGAATAATTGCAACAACTGTTCGGCGGATTTATCCCAGGTATAATTCCGTATCTTCTGAAACCCCGTTTCCACCAACCGTTTTTGCAACCCTTCGTCAAAAAAAAGTTTTTGTAATTGGCTGCTGATTTGATCCACCTCCAAAGGATCGCAATAGAGGGCCGCGTCCCCGCAGACCTCGGGTAAACTCGCCGCTCGGGAAACCAAAACCGGCGTCCCGCAGGCCATGGCCTCGATGGGAGGCAATCCGAAGCCCTCATACAGGGACGGATAGGCGAAAATCGTGGCGGCGTTGTAAAGCAACGCCAATTCATGAACCGAAAGGTACCCTAAGAAAATCACATGTTCATGGGCTTTTTGAATCAAGTTCATAATCGCGGAATTTTTCCAACCCGCAAACCCTGAGAGGACCAGCTTGCATTCCCGCTTTTCGGCCTCCGGCAGTTGCAGATAGGCGATCAGCAGGCGTTCCAGGTTTTTGCGCGGCTCAATGGACCCGACAAACAAAATAAATTTCTTCGGAAGTTTGCGGGAAGCCCGGAACGCTTCCACCTCCGCAGCCGGGTAAACCTTAAACAGAGACTGGTCATACCCCATGTAAATGACCCGGACCCGGTCCGGCGCAATCCCAAGTTCGTTCACAACTTCCTGCTTGATGAAGTGAGAGTCCGTGGTGATCACGTCCGACTTCAGCACGCGGGGGAAAAAAGTGCGTTTGAAATATTTTACCCGGTCATCCGGATGCCACTCGGGGTGATGGTGAAAGGAAAGGTCGTGGACCGTCGTCACCAAATGTTTGGCATGAATGCCGCTGGGAATGTAATTGGGCTCATAGTAAACGTCGAAATTCATTTTCCGCGAAAGTGCATTGTTATAGCGCTCGATCACGCTTTTGGAAAGTTCCCCCAAAAAGGGGATTTTTTTTATCATGGACTTGGAGCGCTGCAGGGTGATGAACTTGACCTCGTTGTCCAGGTTTCCCGGCTCCTGGGAGCTTTGCAGGCGGGTGGAGTAATAGCCATAGTAAAAGGTATAACGGTTGACCTTGTCCAACTTCAACAGGGAATGGGAAATATTAAAAATACAATTGCCGACGCCGGTCTGGGTGGAGAGCAGGGGGATGGCGTTGATGACAATGTTCATACTACCTCCAACAGCCGGGAGTGTGTGTTCAGGGACGGATGGAAAATGCCGGTTTGGAAAAAATTTACGAAATTTGCATCCCTGGGAATATTATGGCTCCAAACGGCCCGCGGGCAAATACATGTCCGAATCCTGCGAAAGGTTTACATTGTAATATGGGTCACCTTGTTCAAGCAACTTTTTCCAGCGGTTTTTAAAGTAAGCCATATCACCGGGATGATGGGTTTTAACCCGCGTGACCAACTCATGATGAACCAGGACCGCAAAAGGCGTCCAGATGTTCCGCTTGCCCCTGGCCAGGGCACGCAAACAAAAATCCACATCATTGCACTCCACCTTCAATTTTTCGTCCAACCCGCCCAGTTCCTCAAACAAACGTCGAGACACCAAAGCGCAGGCAAAGGTGACCGCCGAACAATTGCGGATCACCCCCAGTAGTCCCTGGTAGCTGTTTTCCGGATGCCTGAGATGCCTGAAGGCATGGCGGGCCCAAGCGCCCTGATTGACCAGAAAAATACCGCCATGCTGAACATCCCCCTGGGGATAAAGCAGTTTGGCCCCCACCACCCCGGCCCCGGGAATTTGCGCGCACGCCAGCAGGCTTTCAATCCAATCGGGGGATACCACCTCCGTGTCGTCATTTAGAAACAACAA
>JAAXVQ010000128.1 GCA_013335425.1 Candidatus Firestoneibacteriota bacterium
TAATATCGACGGCTTCGAGCAGCGTCATCTATTTCCTTTCCTTTATTTTCGCGGATTCTATGAGCGCGGCCGTATAGGCGTGCTTCGGCGCGCGGAAAACCTCTTCCCTCGGCCCGAGTTCAACCAGTTCGCCTTCATGCATCACTGCGATACGGTCGCTTCTTTCATAAGCGAGCGGTATGTTGTGCGTGATGAGCAGGATTGTCAGCGAAAGCTCCCGCTTGAGTTTTGCCAGCAAGTCGAGTATTTCCTTCTGCACGGTCACGTCGAGAGCCGTGGTCGGTTCGTCAGCGATAAGCAGTTTAGGCCTGTTTATTATCGCCATCGCTATCGCGATCCTCTGCTTCTGCCCGCCGGAAAGCTGGTGCGGGTAGGAACTGAGGATGCGCTCGCGGCCGTCCAGCAGCACTTCGTCGAGCGCCGCGGCCAGCAAGGCGTTCTTCTCGGCTGAGGTAAGCCCGGTGTCATGCGCCTCGACGGCTTCGAGCAGCTGTTCCCTTATGTCCAGCACCGGGTTGAGCGAAGACGACGGGTCCTGGAAGACAATGGATATTTCTTTGCCCCTGAGAGACCTGAGGCCCTCGGCGCCCAGCGCCAGCAGGTTCCGTCCGCCGTAAGTGATCTTGCCCGTTGTCACCTTCCCCTCTCCCGGGAATAGGAGCCCCATCACGGAAAGCGCGAGAGTGCTTTTTCCTGAACCGGATTCGCCGACTATCGCGAGCGTTTCGCCTTTCTCGACGGCCAGCGAAACGCCCTTAAGCGCCGGTATGACCTTGCGGCCGCGGTAATATTCGACGGAAAGGCCGTTGATCTCAAGTATGTTCATAGGTCCTCGGGTCGAGCGCGTCCCTCAACCCCTCCCCGAGCAGGTCGCCCGCGCACCACCACTGGGCACACCTTGGTTGCTGCACCTTGGTAGTCTCTCCGGCAAAGCGGTGCTGGGCGGGCATGGTTTTCCCCCGCCTTTTTTAAAAGGCAATTCTTCCTATTATCTAAGCTATTCCTTGGTTGCGAAGCCGGTCGGAATATAATAAGATAATGAAGTTGGTCATCGCATTACCGGAGGTGCAGTTCATGGAGGAGTACTTACAACGGCTACGCCAATACCTGACGCAGGGCGGGTTGACCGCTGTGGACGCGCGGGACGGCATGGTGGCCGCTTATTTGGTCATCAGCCGACTCAATCAACTGCAGGGCAACCCCGATGTGGGGCTTAAGCAGGAAGAAGCGGGGCTCTACCAGCATTTCTCCGGATTTTTAGGCGCGATCTTCTGGGAACGTGGTTACAACTACGACCACCCCACCGTGCAGCAACTCGGTGAAGTCAAAATGATGCTCGACGGCACGGCGCAGATCTTTGCCATGCCGGAAAATTTGCAGATGGCGCTCAATGAAATATGTGATTTCCTGCTGGCTCGAGCCGGCAACCAGCCGGCGGTGGTTTCCTCCGCAGTTATGGATTTGTTGGAATCCCACGCCCCGGTCAATACGCCGGTTTCTTCGGCCATGGAAAATTATGATTTTTCAGCACCTAAGTTTGTTCCTGAAGCGCAACCCCCGGCTGAACCCGAACCCGTGATTTCGGAGACGTCCGCGCCGGCGGTTGAACCGGTCCCGACAGCCGACGCTGCGCCTAGTGCAGAACCGCAACCTGAAATTCCGGCAGAACCCGAGCAGGCAGCCGCGGCTGCGGTGAAACCCGAGAAAGCTTCGGGGGAATTGGAACCGGATCTGGTGGCTTTGTTTGACGAAGCGATGAAGGAAGAAACCGCGTTGCCGGCTTCGGAAACCGCCGCCTCCCCAGACGCCCTCGCCAAGGCGGAAGACACCAAGGCGGCGGAAAGTGAGTCGCCGGCAGCCGAACCCGAAATGCCGCTTGAACCCACCCGCTTTGACTTGGGATCGGAACAGATCGGCACCGGCGCTCCCGCGGAAGTTGAAGGCGCGGAAACGCCTGCAGCGTCGTTGGAACCTGCCAAGAAAAAACGCGGCCGTAAAAAAGCCGTGGAGACCGACGAGGTCAAGCCCAAAGCCGTGCGTAAAAAAGCCAAAACCGCCAAGAGCGATCCGGTCTCCGAACCGGCCGGGGTGTCCGCAGAGAACGCGGCGGTGTCAACTCCCGTTGAGGCTCCGGCCAGGTTGGAACCACCGGTGGAGGAAGCGCCGCAGGCACAAGAGGTTTTTTCCGAAGCTGCCGGGTTTGCGCCGCTTTCGGAGTTTTCGTCGGGTGAGACCGCGACGCCTGCGGAACCGGAACCCGCTGGGTTTACCGCCGCCGCATGGGAATCGGATTCGGCGGTTTTGGATTCCGAAGTTCAAGCCACGCCCAGTTCCATCTCCGAATTGGTCACGTTCCAGGGCGGAGAAAATTCTTCAGACGAAGAAACGGCGCCCCACCAGGCCGGAAGCGCTGGGGAACCGGTTTCGGAACCTCAGGAGGCAGCGCCCGCGGGAGAAATAGTCTCCGCGCCGGTGGTTGCTGCGCCCGTGGAAGAAGTGGTGTCGGCTCCCGTGTTTTCCGGGTTGAACGAGGAAGTGGTCTCCGCACCGGTCGTTCCGGATGCGGCCCCGGAAGTGATTTCGGAACCCATGATGTCCGCGCGCGACGAGGCGTTCGGCTCCGTTCCGGAGACCTTCCCGGCCCCTGAACCCGCGGCGCCGGTGTCACGCCCGGCCGAAGCCGGTTACGGTCCTGAACCCGTCCGTCCGGCCGCGGCGGTCCGCGCCTACCAGCACCTGGAAGAAGAGCCGGGGGAAGAAGTTCCGGTTAAGACCGCCTGGGGCATGCCTCTGACCGTGGGTTTGATTTTGGGTTTGTTGTTCGGCGGCGCGGCGGCTTGGATGACGGCCGGCAAGTTTTCCGAAGCGGATGCGGCTCGGGACAAAGCGGCCTTCGAGAAGCAGGTTGCGGCGGCCAAGACCGAAGCCGAAGCTGTCAAGGCCGAAGCGGACAAAATGCGCGCCACCTTAAAAGAGCAGGAAGCTGCCTGGCACAAGACGCCGGACAAGCCGGCATACCTGAAGGTCGGGCCGGGCTTGTTGCTGTATTGGCCCAATGAAGGCATGATGCGGAAATATTTCGTGTACCGCGGCAAAGGACCGGCCGGGAACATGGTCAAAGTAACCGCCGAGCCTTTGGACATCAACTTCCTCTACCTCAGTCGCGCGGACGCAGGGTCCTGGCGCTATGCGGTTTCGGCGCTCACCCGCGAAGGAGTCGAGACCGACAAGGGCGAGCCGGCCGTGCTGGCGTTGCCCTTAAAATAGCGGCGCGAACCGGGGTAGGGTGGTTGCCGCCGGCAAGCTATCCCCGGCGGACGATGCGCCCGAGCAAAGGCGTGCGGATTTTGATGGCGCGTTCCGGGCATAATTCCTGGCAGCAGTAGCAGCGGATGCAGCGGTCGTAGGTGTAAACCGGGGGACGCGATTTGTCGCCGGCCTTCCAATCCACGGCTTTGGGGCTCACCGGGCACATTTTCACGCAAGTGCCGCAGCGGGTGCAGCGTCTCCGGGCAATCACGGGCCTGGGCACGAGCCATTGTTTCAGGAACTTTACCGAACCTTTGGGTTCCTTTTCCGAAACCGCGAGTTTGTTCGCCTTAAAACGACGGGGGCGCAAGGCTTCCACCGTGTCTCCCAAGATTTCAATTTCTTCCTGCAAGTAGGTCCCCAGTCCGCTTTCCCGGCCGTATTGGGCGGTCGGCGGAACCTGCGGATCCATGTCCATCAACCGCGTCACCACCGCGTCCAAAGCCACCGGATCGTTCGAAATCAGCAAGGCATGCACGGGCAACGGGGTACCGCTGCGCGGGCCGTTGCCCTGCATGGCCATCACGCCGTCCATGATGGACAGGCGCGGGCGTACGCAAAGGTTGAGATCCACCAGCATGCGCGCAAAGGGATGTGCATTGGGCAGTTTGACGTGGAATTCGGCCTTGAGCAGCCCCGGCACGCAGCCGAAAAGATTTTTTACGGCTCCGGTGGCGCGCATGAGTCCGTGGGTCTTCATTTTAGGCAGATTCACCAACGCATGGGTGTTGTCGGCCACGGCCTTGGCCAAGATGAATTTTTTGTTCTGCCGCCCGGCCGGAAAAGAAACTTCCACGGGGGTGACGAAATCCGCCAGCGTCACGCCCAATTCCGCGGCCACGGCTTCCAAGCCCGCTTTTTTGGCCACGGACGCAGGCGAGCCTACGGCCGGAGAATCGCCATAGACGACCGCTGACCCGGCGGCCTGAAAAAGGCGCGCTACGGCCTGAAACACGGCCGGGTGCGTGGTCACGCAACGTTCGGGCGGGTCGGGTGTGAGCAAATTGGGCTTGAGCAGCACAGGTTCTCCGGGGCGGACAAAAACCGCCGCCCCGCCCAAAAGCGCCAGACCGCGCGCCAGTGCTTTTTCGACTACCTCGGCATCATAAGATTCACAGCGAACCAGCGCCACACGGGACTTGGACATACACGCTCCTTCAAAGCTGATCGGGGTAGCTCTCCCCGTGATTTGTTTTCGGCAGGGGACGGTTTCAAACCGATCCTAACCCTTCATTAAAAATCCCATTGGACCTGCAGCATCCCCAAGTCCGACCCCGGAAAGACATGCTGTTGGTTGTCCAACACCAAAGCCGTATAAACGGCGACCATTTTCCAATTGCGGGCCACGTGCCACGTGACCCCGCCGGTTAGGGCCTGATACCACCGATTGGGGACGTGGGTGCCGTCGGCATAATCCGTGATGGCTTCTTCCCAGCGCGCGGTCAGGTCCAGGGGCAGGCCGAATTCGGCGAATTCCAAGATGCCGGTGGCATAATAACCCTGCGCTCGGCGGGCGTCCATGCGGCGGGAGACCGCCTCGCCTTTGACCACGGCATTGTTCATGCGCAGGGTGATGTCCGCGCCTTCCACCCACACGACGCCTTTGTCGCCCAAGTCTTGGGTCGAGAGCGCCAGGTCCGGGCGTGAAGCCAAATCGCCCGGGACGCCCACGGGCATATAGGTTTCGGCCCGGCGTTTAAAGTGATTGGCACCGTAGGAAAAAGAGACGCCGAACGTTACCCGGTTTTTCAGATCTTCGAATTCCAAGCGGTTGTCGCATCCCAAGCGGAGCATGACTTGGGTGGGGGAGCGGCTTTGAATATCGTAGCCGTTGCCCAACACCACCGCGCCTTGCACCAGCGGCGAGAAACCGGCGAACCCCGGTGCCGGGGTCCAATCACAGCGTACCCCGTAGTCGCGGTCCCCCACGAAGTTGAAGCCCAGGGGATTGACCCAGCCGTAATTGCCGAAGCCGTAAATAAGCGGACGTTCCGTCAGGTCCATATCACCGGTCGAAGTCTGGGGATCCAGGCCGAAGGGCACGCGGAAACGTCCGGCTTTTACGCTCCAGCCGTCCGGCCTTTCCCAGGCCGCATAGATGTCCTTGAACGATGTCTTATAACCGTCCGCGCCCGCGCTGGTTACCAGGCGCCATCCCTGCCAGGGAAGTCGGGACTTAAGTTTGAATTCCAGGTTCTGGATCAGGGCTTGGTTGCCGGCTTCACCCCCGGCACGGGCGCCTTGGTCGTTGAGTTCGCCCCCCGGCGTTTGGGCGTTGTAAAAAAAACCCAAGGCGCGTCCCTGCATATACCCTGAAAAATCCCAAGCGGACAAGAACCCCGCCTCAGAGCCCCAGGCGGAGACACACAGGGCCAGCGCCAGGGCGGGGCCAAATGTTTTCAATAGCGCCATGAGACCACCACCTGGGCGCCGTTGTCCAAGGGCACAGCCGTAAAGCGGATGGCCGGTTCCTGCGCGGCGGCTTGAGCGTGCAGGGCTACGACGGTATAACCGATCAAGGTGCCTAGGCCCGCGCCCGCAATGGTGTCCGCCGGCCAATGCGCCTGGTTGTACACGCGTGAGTACGCCACCAGCGCCGCCAAGGGAAAAGCCAGCCATTCCGCCTGATAGGCATGCCCTAAAATCGCCGCCGTGCTAAACGCGCTCATAGCGTGCCCCGAGGCAAAGCTGGAGTCTCCGAACGAACCGGTAAACCAATGGCGGGCGGTTTCGTCCGCACCCGGGCGGGAGGCGGAAAATGCCCACTTGACCAGCGTGGCGACCACGGCCACGTCGATCTGGCCTTCCACGGCTTGCGCCGCCGCCTGCTGGTCGCGTGCGGATCCGAATTGGTAGAGCGCGGCCATGGCCCCGACTTCGAACCAACCGTCGCCGCAGAGCGTGGCCACGG
>JAAXVQ010000478.1 GCA_013335425.1 Candidatus Firestoneibacteriota bacterium
AACCGAGTTGGAAGGCTTGGACATTCCCGAATGCGGCGGGTTGGGATATCCCGACTTCCCCCTGCTGAACAAATAAAGGAGGCCATCATGAAAAGAATCGAAGCCATCATCAAACCTGAAAAAATGGAACAACTCCGGCTGGCGTTGGAAGAGGTCGGATACCCCGGGCTCATGATCACCAAGATCGACGGGCACGGCAAGCAAAAGGGCGTTACCCGCCAATGGCGCGGACGCGAGTACAAAATCGACCTGCTCCCCAAGGCGAAAGTCGAGGTCATCGTGCCGGACAAGGACGTGAAGAAAATTGTCAAGGCCATCGTGGACAACGTCCACACCGGCGAAGTCGGCGACGGCAAGATTTTCGTCAGCGATGTGATCAACGCGGTCCGTATCCGGACTTCGGAAGAAGGCGACGCCGCTCTGCTCTAGGGAAAAGCCTTGAAATTAAAGTACGCCTGGTTTAGAATATCGCCCCGAACCCCTGCCTGGGCATCTGCCAGGCAGGGGTTCGGCTTTACCCGGGCGGAAAAATCGTCCGGTTAAAATCTAAACTAAGGAAAGCCGCCTTCATGTTTAAAAAGCTCAAGCAATTTTTTCTGGGAAAAGCCATCAATCCCAACCAAGCCAGCATCTTTCACCAGCTCAGCCTGGTGGCCTTCTTGGCTTGGGTTGGCCTGGGGGCCGACGGACTTTCCTCGTCCAGTTATGGTCCCGAGGAACTTTACCGCGCCCTGGGGCCCCAGCATGCGCATCTGGCCCTGTATCTGGCCATTGCCACGGCCCTGACCGTCTTTATCATCGCCGCCAGCTATATGCAGATCATCAAGCTTTTTCCCGCGGGCGGCGGCGGCTACGTGGTGGCCAGTAAATTTTTGGGCCCCAAATCCGGCGTGGTCTCGGGCACGGCCCTGATCGTGGACTATATCTTGACCATTTCCCTTTCCGTGGCGGCCGGCGTGGACGCCATTTACAGCTTTCTGCCCCCGGAATGGATCGGCGCCAAGGTGGCCACCGAGGTGATGCTCTTGATTTTGTTGATCTGGATGAATATGCGCGGTTTGAAGGAAAGCATCCAGGTACTCATGCCCATTTTCATCGCTTTTCTGGTTACCCACGTCATTTTACTCTCAGCCGGTATTTTCGGGCATGCCGATGGGCTGCCCACCGCCATTCACGCAACCATCAACGAAACTCAGCAGACTATTTCTCAAATCGGCTGGGTCGGTTTAATCGCGCTCTTGCTCCGGGCTTACAGCTTGGGCGCGGGTACTTACACCGGGATCGAAGCCGTTTCCAATGGTATGACCACCTTGCGCGAACCCCGGGTGCAAACCGGGCACCGCACCATGCTGTATATGGCCATTTCCCTCGCCATTACCGCCGGCGGCATTCTGTTAAGCTATATGTTGTGGGACGTCCGCATGGTGCCCGGAAACACGCAAACTCTCAATGCGGTCTTGACCCAAAAAGTGTTGGGGCACTGGCACTTGGGCGTTTGGCCCATCGGGCAATGGCTGCTTTACCTGACGCTCATTTCCGAAGCCTTGCTGCTTTTTGTCGCCGCGCAAACCGGTTTCGTCGGCGGTCCGACCGTGTTGGCCAACATGGCGGTGGATTCCTGGGTGCCGCACCGCTTCGGCGATTTATCCGACCGCCTGGTGCGCACCAACGGCATCTTCTTCATGGGTCTAACCTCGATAGTTATCTTATTGGTCGCCAAAGGCAGCGTCCATGTGATGGTCGTCCTTTACTCCATCAACGTCTTCATCACCTTTTCCCTATCCCAGTTGGGCACCTGCTTGCATTGGTGGAAAAATCGCAAGAATGATAAAGAGTGGCTCAACGGCTTTCTGATCAACGGGGTGGGACTGATTTTAACCACACTGATTCTGTTGGTGACCACGGTCTTAAAATTCACC
>JAAXVQ010000479.1 GCA_013335425.1 Candidatus Firestoneibacteriota bacterium
CGCAGCTGCTCGAAGACCTGCACCGCGTCGGCTATCGTGGGGCGCTGACCGTCGAATACATGACCACGGTGGGCTGGCACGGCATGCAAGCCGTCAGCATCAGCCAGGAGACCGTGCGCACGCGCGACGCCCAGGGCGTTTATGCGCCTTTGGGTTTTCGAACCATCGTAAACCCGGAGCAGTGGATGGTCATCCAGACCAACCGGCCGGCGCGTGATCCGTTTCCCGGCTTGTAACTGCCGCCTCGGAGTTCCTTCGCCAAAAAGCGCGATTGGCATTGCCGGGATATGCCGGATGTTTTACAATAAGGACGTTAAACCTGCCGCCGGGAAGAGGCTGAGGTTGGCCTCCACTTGGTTCAACGGCAGGGAAGGAGGCCGCGTATGTTCGGTTTGGGCTTTCAGGAAATTTTGCTCTTGGGGCTCGTTGCCCTGATTCTCTTCGGCGCCAAGAAACTGCCGGACGTGGGCAAGGCGCTGGGGGAATCCATCCGCGAATTTAAAAAGGCCATGCAGGGTGACTCGGCTCCTGCCAAAAAAGAGGCCGCCGGGCATGACGACGCCAAAACCTGACCCGCGTTCGACCAACGTGATCGGGCATTTGGAAGAGTTGCGCAGCCGGATCATTCGGTCCGTCCTCTACGTGGCCGCCGGCACCGTGCTGGGGTTGGTGTTTGCCAAGCCCCTGTTGGAACTTCTCAAGTGGCCGGTGCGGGATCTGGTCCGCGAGTTTGTGCTGCTTAAACCCACCGACGTGATTTCCGTATACATGAAAACTGCATTCTATGCCGGTGCCGTGGTTTCCGCGCCCCTGGTACTGCGGGAAGCCTGGCTGTTTGTGAAACCGGCTCTGCCCAACGGCCCCCGCGTGGCTTGGGTTTCCTGGATTCTGGCCACCGTGCTGCTGTTTGCCGGCGGCACGGCGTTTGCCTTTCTGGTTTTAGCCCCTGCCGGAATGGGTTTTCTTATGCGCTTGTCCCAGGAAACCGCCACCCCCCTGATTTCCTTAAACAGTTATCTTTCTTTGGTCTTGGCCATCATCATCATGGGCGGTTTGATGTTCGAAATGCCGGTGGCCGTGGCGCTGCTTACGCGGTTGGGTCTCATCACCCCGGCGTTCATGCGCAAAAAATGGCGGGAAGCGGTTTTCGGCATGTTGATCATCGCGGCGATTGTGACGCCGACCACCGATGTGTTCAACATGGCGCTCTTCGCGGTCCCCATGTTGCTGCTGTATGCGGCCAGCATGCTCGTCTCCGGTTGGGTCTACCGCAAATCCCAACGAACCTTGGTCTCTCTGGGAGGTTACCCCGATGAAGCTTAAGTCCTGGTTTGAAAATTGGGCGCAGTCGGCCAACAAACCTTTTTCCCGCAAGTCGTTTCTGCAAATGCTCGGCGTAGGGGCCGGGGCCTTGCTGGTCAATCGTTTGAGCCGCAAAGCCTGGGCCAAGACCGCCACGACCTTGCCGCCGAGGTCAGCCCGGCCGGTGACCACGGATTGCCACTTGGCGGTGGTGACCGGGGAGGCGCCGGGCGTGATTACGCGCAAAGCCGTGGAGACCCTGGGCGGGATCGCGCGCTTTGTGAAATCCGGGGACATCGTCGTTATTAAACCGAACATCGGCTGGGACCGCACCCCTGAGCAGGCGGGGAACACGCATCCGGAGGTGGTGGGGGCCTTGGTGCGTTTGTGCCGGGACGCGGGTGCCCGCGTGGTCAAGGTCTTCGACAACACCTGCAACGATCCCCGCCGGACGTATGCCAACAGCGGCATCTATGACGCGGTTAAAAAAGCCGGGGGGTTGGTTTTTTACGTCAGCGACTGGAAGTTTTACCCCGGACAATTTCCACCCAACAGCGCCATGGCCGATTGGCCGATTTTCCGTGACGCCGTGGAGTGCGATTGCTTCATCAACGTG
>JAAXVQ010000129.1 GCA_013335425.1 Candidatus Firestoneibacteriota bacterium
GGCCTTGGCCGAATATCAAAAAGTCGTCAGCTTGGGGGTGGATGACCCGGATGTCTATTACAATCTGGGCAACATGTATCTGCGTTTGGGACAAATTGCCCGGGCGGAACTTGCCTATGAGCGCGGCCTGCAATTGTCTCCCCGCGACCAGGACCTGAAGGCCAATTTTCGTCAAGCGGCCGGTTGTGTCGCCGGCGAAGCTTCCTGGGAGGGTTGGACGGGTACGGCTTTCGGTTGGTCCGTTTACCAATCGTTGACCGTCAACGAACTTAGTGTTCTGGCCTCGATTTTTTACTCAGTGGCCGCAGGCATGTTCTTCGCGGCTTGGTTTTGGCCGGGAGCGGCGTTTTGGCTGCGGCGCAGCGGATTTGTTCTGCTGGCAGCGGCGCTGTTGGCGGGTGTTTGGGGAGCAGGGCGCTATACAGAACCGCAATGGCTGCGGCGCGCTTTGGTGTTTTCCGGTTCCGCCGAGGTCCGCTCCCGCCCTTATGCGGACGCAGAGGTGTTGTTTACGATCCCCGAAGGCACGCGAGTAAAAACGGAGCGCGAGGAAGACGAGTGGGTGGAAGTGCAATTATCGCACAACCGCCATGGATGGGTGAAGCAGGCCAGCGTGGTAAAAGTCGATTAGATCGTGCAAAGCGACCGCATCGCGGGCTTCGCCCGCAATGAAAATTTTGAAAAAATTTCCGCCGGAACCCGATCTTTGCGGGAACGGAGGATAAGATCGACAGCCTTTACAGACCAGGGGTTCCATCGGTTTATAAATAAAATGCAAGGGGCCCGTCATGAACACGTCTACAATGCCGGAGAACAATCCCCGGCGTCAAGCATATCAGTTCATCATCCTGCTCATCGGCATCCTCATGAGCCTGCTCTATAAACATTCGTGGGGGTATATTCAACTGCTGGTGGTGAGCCTGCAAGTTTTGGCGCTACCGGCGTTTCTGCGGGTCCGCCGGGCAGCCGCCCGGGGACTTTAAGGCTTGGGAGACATAAAACTTAACACCACCAGCGGTTCAGACCCGTGATTGTGGATGGCATGCACTTCCTCGGGCAGCACCAGCACGACCGAATTTACTTCGGCCAGCACTGATTCCGTGCCCACGGAGATCTGCGCTTCGCCCTCCAAAACCATCAGGTACTCGGCGGAAAACGGGTGGGTATGTTCGGTCATGGCCTGCCCGGGTTGGAACGTATACATAAATTGAGCGGCGGTGTCCGTGGAAAAAACCACGGAGCGCCCGAATTTTTCCGGCTGGAAATTAACGTGCTGGTCAAGGTGCTGGATGCGCACTTTTGCCGCCTCCCTAAGAAACTGCGGATGCCGGGCGCAGCTTCTGAAGCAGCCAGGCCAACGGGAAGAAAACCAGATTGCCCAAGAGCAAAATCAGCAACACCGTGGGCAAAGTCCCCCAAAGCGGATAACCGGTCAACAACAGCGCGCTGTAAAGAAATATCAAAAAGATGACATCGACCACCAGAATCTGGGCCAATTGAATGCGGACATTGGAAAGCACGGCCATGTTCAGAAACCAAAAAACCACAAAAACCAACCCCAACAGGAAGAGCCCCTGGGTCAACAAAGTTTTCTGCCAATGTTGCGAACGCTGGGAAATCACAGTCAGCAAATCGTCTTTGGTTTTGGCAATCATAAACAGAGAAAAGCCGGAACGCGAGGTGCGCCAACCGAGCATGTGCACGGGTTCGTTGTAAAAATATCCCCCCAAAGAGGTGGCGGACTCGGGGGCGCCCAACGCCAGCACCTCGACAGCGCCGGTGGCGTCGGTAAAAGTCGAAGGGGCGAGCTGGGATATGGCGGCGGTAGGGAAAAGAGGGTCGCCTTTTTTACCGGAGGCGGCATTCACGGGTCCTACCAAGTAAAGCACGTTGTTAAAACCGGAGATGGGCAATTTCTGCAAGTCGGCGGCCTTCCCCGGGCCTTTTTCCACGGTGGCGTAGGCATGCAGAAATTGACTGGGCAGAAAGAGGGCCCGCATGATGAGGAACATCCCGCCTATGAGCACCAAAGCCGACAAGAGCAAGGCAAAGCGCAGAACCGCCGGCAAAGAGCGGGGAGATGACGCAGCGCACATAGGTAAGCCTCCTGAGGAGAACATCGACGTAATGAAATTATATAGGCAGTGTTTGGCTTACGGCAAGCTCTTTTTCAGGCAGCGGTCTCGGGGGCTGTTATCCGCAACGGGAAAAACCGCAGGTGCGGCAGAGCATGCAGCCTTCCTCGTGCTCCAGAGTTCCGCCGCACTCCGGACAAGCCCCGGCCAATTTGTCCAGGGCGGAGAGCCCGTGGGAAGAAGGAATGTCTTCCGTGTCTTCTTTGCCTTCCCTCCAGTTTAAATAACGTTCCAAGACCACGCCCAAGCCGTCGGGACAGGAAAGCACCATGCCGCCTTTTTGCCAGGAAGGGTGAGGGCAGCGGATGCCGCGCAGATTCTTGGTAATGGCTTGAGGGTTGACCCCGGCGCGCAAAGACAGGGAGATCAAGCGGGCAATGGCTTCCGATTGGGACGCCGCGCATCCGCCGGATTTACCCATTTGCGTGAAAACTTCGCAGAGCCCTGCTTCGTCGTGGTTTAGGGTCACATACAGATTGCCGCAACCGGTTTTAATTTTCTCCGTCCGCCCGAAAGTGATGTCGGGACGTTTGCGGGGTTCGATTTTGTCTTCGCCCTCCTCCGCGGCGGGAGCCTTGGCTGTGCCGACGGAGAGCACCTGGCCTTCGCGGGAACCATCGCGGTAGATGGTGACCCCTTTGGTGTTGAGTTTGAAAGCCTCTTCAAAAACGTTTTCCACGTCCGTGGGTGTGGCGGATCGCGGAAAATTCACGGTCTTGGAAACCGCGTTATCCGTGTGCCGTTGGAACGCGGCCTGCATGCGGATATGCCAGAGGGGTTCGATGTCATGAGCGGTTACGAAAACTTTTTTTACTTCTTCCGGCACGGCCGCCAGTTCATGCACGGAACCCTGACGCACCACCCCGGCAATGAGCTCGGGGGAGTGAAAACCGCCGAGCAGCGCCGCCTGCTCGAAAATGGGGTTGACCTCGGTCAAACGGTCGTTGTCCATGACCGTACGCACATAAGCCAGCGCAAAGAGCGGTTCGATGCCCGAGCTGACCCCGGCTAAGATGCTGATGGTGCCTGTAGGTGCAATCGTGGTTGTGGTGGCGTTGCGCAAAAGCCGCTCGCCCGGGTAGCGGCTCTCGGCAAAAGCCGGAAAAGCGCCGCGCGTCAGAGCCAGTTCATGCGACATTTGCTTGGATTCATCGTCGATGAAGTTCATCAAACCCTCGCCCATTTGCAGGGCGCGTTCGGAATTGTAGGGAATCCCCAGCTTAAGCAGCAAATCCGCAAAACCCATCACACCCAGCCCGATCTTACGGTTGGTTTTAACCCGTTGGTCGATTTGTTCCAACGGGAAGGAGGAGACGTCGATAACGTTGTCCAGAAAGTGCACGGCCGTGCGGACCACGCGTTTTAGGCGGGCATAGTCAACCACGCGGGTGCCGTCTTTTTCCATGGTCATCAGCGACAGATTGACGGAGCCCAAGTTGCAGGCTTCGTAAGGCAATAGGGGCTGTTCGCCGCAGGGATTGGTGCTTTCGATTTCACCCTGGGCCGGCGTGGGATTGGCGGCGTTGATCCGGTCGATAAAGACCACTCCCGGTTCGCCGGTTTTCCAGGCGCTTTCCACAATTTGGTTGAACACGTCGCGGGCGTTGAGCGTGCCCACGGGACGACGCGTGCGCGGGTTGAGCAGTTCATAATCCGCGTTATCCTGGAGCGCCTGCATGAACACGTCGGTGATGGCCACGCTGATGTTGAAGTTGGTCAGCTCCCGCGTATCGTTTTTACAGGCAATAAATTCCATGATGTCGGGGTGATCGACGCGCAAGATCGCCATGTTGGCGCCGCGCCGGGTGCCGCCCTGTTTGACCGCCTCGGTGGCGGCGTTGAACACCTTCATAAAAGAAACCGGGCCGCTGGCGCAACCGTTGGTGGTGCGTACCAAATCGTTCTTGGGGCGGATGCGGGAAAAAGAAAAACCCGTCCCGCCGCCGCTTTTATGGATCAAGGCCGCATTTTTAATGGTGTCGAAAATGGACTGCATGGAATCTTCGACCGGGAGCACGAAGCAAGCCGAGAGCTGCTGAAGATCCCGGCCGGCATTCATCAGCGTGGGGGAATTGGGCATAAACTCCAGGTTGGCCATCAGAGCATAAAACTCTTCGGTCAGCGCCTCCACATCCGCGGAAGGGTGGTAGGTGCGGTCGGGCAAGGCGATGTTTTCGGCCACCCGGCGGAACATCTGTTCGGGTGTTTCGGTGATCTTGCCTTCGTCATCGCGTTTCAAGTAGCGCCGTTCCAAAACCGTAATGGCATTGGCCGTCAGTTGCAGGGGATGTTTGGTTTCTAAAGACATGCTAAAACCCCTCCTTTGGGGATCTGTCAGCAGACAAGCAGGCGGGAAAGCCGAAGCTTGGGGTTGTATGTTAAGCCCTCAGCAGCCGGGTGTCAAGTTTTCTCCCAGCCGAGGATATTTTTGTCTTGTCTTAATTTTCGACCCCGGTTATAATCCACTTTCTCGCGCCTATAGCTCAATTGGATAGAGCGTCTGACTACGGATCAGAAGGCTAGAGGTTCAACTCCTCTTAGGCGCACCACTTAAGTTTTGGGAATCGGTAATAAAAACAACCATTTTTCGCCTTGGCCGAGTGGCCCCATGAATCCAACCGTTTCCCGTGCTCAGTTCCCAGCCGATCCGGCCGAGGATGAATACTTTATGCGGGCCGCGCTGAAGTTGGCCCGCCAAGCCGCCGCCCGGGGAGAAGTACCCGTAGGCGCCGTGGTGGTTAAAGACGGCGCGGTCATAGGTCGCGGTCGTAATCGCGTGGAAGCCCGGCAAGATGCTTCCCAACATGCGGAAATGTTGGCTCTGCGTCAGGCAGCGCGTCGCTTGCGGTCCTGGCGTCTGGAAGGCTGCGATTTGTACGTGACCTTGGAGCCCTGCGCCATGTGTGCGGGCGCCGCGGTTTGGTCGCGGATCCGGCGGATCGTATTTGCGGCCGCCGATGCCAAAGCCGGTGCGTGCGGCTCCGTGTTGTCCGTAGCCGGCCACCCGCAACTCAACCATCGCCCAGTTTTGGTTTCCGGCGTTTTGGCTGCTGAAAGCCGGCAGATATTGCAGATGTTTTTTCGCGACTTGCGCGAACGGCGGTCCCAAAAGAAAAATAGTCCAACCTAACGGAGAGATGTCCGAGCCCGGTTTAAGGAGCACGCCTGGAAAGTGTGTAGGCGCTAAAACGCCTCGGGGGTTCGAATCCCCCTCTCTCCGCCAGATTATTCCCTCCGACAAAATAGTCGGGGATTCGAAGCGAGAGAGCGCCGAGCGAAGAGCGAGGAAAAGCCCTCAGGGCGTCAGCGAACGAGGTGGGGCTGCGCAGCGAGCGCTGCGAGCGAAGTAGCCGAATCCCCCTCTCTCCGCCATTTTTTCGCCCTTGGGCGAAAAAATGGCAATCTGTTTTCTACTTTCGACTCTCGCGATTTTTGGGTGATTTTTCGATTTGGAACGTGGGGTTATTTATGAAAAATATACTTATCAGCCTTTTGCTCTTGGGATTGTTCGTCCTGTCTCCCTTGTCCGCGCAAGCCAAAAGCAGCGTGGTGGGCTTCTGAGGTATGATGGGCGACACCACCGGTGTCTCTTTTAAATATTACATCAATCGGCACATGGCTTTTGATTTGGCCGCGGGCTTGGCCTCGGGTTACGATGTTTTTCCGGGCATCTCCACCCACGCCGACATCATGTGGACGGACGAAATGGTGAAAGTTCCTGAGGGCGCATTGCTGTTTTACTTCGGCGGCGGGGCTTTTTGGGCACAGGATACGTTTTCCCGGGTTGAGACCGGGTTTCGCGCCCTAACCGGAGCGGAATACTTTTTTCATAATTCCAAGTGGGGCGCCTTTGTGGAATTGGCGCCAACTTTGATCGTAACCCATTCTCCGGGCATAAATTTGCACGGCGCTATTGGCGCTAGGTACTATTTTTAGTCAGGTATCTCCATTTTGTTCGGGGATAAAGCGTAAAAAAAGTAAAAGATACTTGCCAGGCCTGCGGCAGTTGCTTAGAATAAGGCCTGGCGGTTTTTTTAAGGGGCAGTAGCTCAGTTTGGGAGAGCA
>JAAXVQ010000480.1 GCA_013335425.1 Candidatus Firestoneibacteriota bacterium
CACGCCCAAACCCACCAGACCGCGGCAAATCAACTCGCGCAAATAAGGACTTTTTTCGCCGATCCCGGCCGTAAACACCAGGGCATGTGCGCCGCCGAGGACCGCATGGTAGGCCCCGATATATTTTTGAATGCTGTAGCCGAACACGTCCAGGGCCAACTGCGAACGCTCGTGACCTTCCTCGGCCCGGGCAATGACTTCACGCAGGTCGTTGGATACGCCGGACAAGCCCAAAATGCCGCTTTCCTTGTTCATCAGCCGGTCCATTTGGGAAGGCGTCAACTTCTCCCGGTCCATGATAAAAGGCACAATGGCCGGATCCAAATCCCCCGTGCGGCTGCCCATCACCACGCCGGCCAAGGGTGTAAGGCCCATGCTGGTGTCCACGCAGCACCCACCCGCCACCGCCG
This sequence comes from Candidatus Firestoneibacteriota bacterium, assembly GCA_013335425.1. Lineage (GTDB taxonomy): Bacteria > Oederibacteriota > JAAXVQ01 > JAAXVQ01 > JAAXVQ01 > JAAXVQ01. Next base: position 411 of record JAAXVQ010000480.1, read on the forward strand.
AGAGCGAAGAGCCGTTACCCAAATGCAGTGTGATTAAGTTAAGCGCTTGAGGTTTTTTGCGGAGAAGTTCAGCCGCACGCGCGGCAACGTACTTGTGGGAGGTGCCGTGAAAACCGTAACGACGGATATTATAATCCGTAAAAAAACGGTAAGGCAGCGCGTAGATGTACGCTTTGGGCGGCATGGTTTGGTGAAACGCCGTGTCAAAAACCGCCACTTGCGGCGTTTGCGGCAGCATTTTCACACACGCGTCCAGGCCCGTATAATTGGGTTTATGCAAGGGGGCGAGTTCCTTGGCCACTTCGTTGCCGCGGACCTTGTCGTCCACCAGGGCTGCGTCCGTATAATCGGGACCGCCGTGCACCACCCGATGCCCCACGGCAAAAATATCCTCGGGACGGGCGATGACTTTGTCCGCGATCATTTGCGCCATCATCAGCTCAATGGCCTGTTCATGGTCCGCCACATGCCGAGACGGAAGATTCTTCTTTTGGTCCCCGACTTTGCAGGAGAAATGCGACATCGGTTCCCCGATTTTTTCAATCAGGCCCGAAGCTGATTCCTCGTCCTCGTGAAACAGGGTGTACTTCAACGAAGAACTTCCGCTGTTAACCACCAAAATCAACACACCAGCCACCGTCCCTTTTGCCGCCAGGGCGAATTATCCAAAGATTCGGACATCATATGCCTTTTATTGAGTTTTTTCCAGTCGGATTTTCTGCTGCGGGCCCGGGAGAAACCAACATACGTGAAAAGCATTCGCCGTCAAGGCGCCAAGGACGCCAGTAAAAGCCAACCGGGCTTCCGAGTCGGGACTTCAGGGTTTGCTTTAAATTTCTCGTGAAAGCGAGGGAAAAAAAGCGCAACTTGGCCGGTGCGTACTTTAAAAATATAAAATGGCGCGCAGGAGAATCAAAAAGCCCTTGCCTTCGTTCTCCGCCAGTTTGAGATTTTTCTGAGCCTTGGGGTAATTGGGGTTTAGGGCCAACGCTCGTTTGAACTCGTTGATGGCCCGATTGAACAAAAAGCGGCATTGAATCAGATACGCCACCCCCAAATCGTTATGCACATCCACGAATTGGGGGTTTTTTTCCAGCAGCTCTTCCAAGCGGGAAATATAACGTTCGGTTGCGCCCCGGTCTACGCCCTCGTCGCCGTATTTCAGACGCAGATAAAATTCATGAAACACCTCGCTGCCGGTTTGGGCGCTAACCGAGGTTTTGGACTCCACCAGCGCCTGGCGGCACTCGGTGAGTTGATTTTTCGCCAAATGCGTCTGGGCGATTTTAAAAAATTCGTTGTTATAATAGGCGTTGAGTTCCACGGCGCGGTTCAAATGCTGGAGCAGATCGGCTTTGATCGCGTCCGTGACCGCATTGTCGGCTGTGGCCTGGGCCAGCAGGCAAAGCGCGTAATTGAAATAAGCTTCCGCATAGCCGGGATGGATCTCCAGGGCCCGGCGAAATTCCGAAAGGGCTTCCACGTAATTTCCGGATTTTAACA
>JAAXVQ010000130.1 GCA_013335425.1 Candidatus Firestoneibacteriota bacterium
GGTGGCTGCAAAAACCAGACGATGCCGCCTGCGGTCCTTCGAAGTGAAGATGCGCGGCACCAAGGTTAGAACGGGCAAGCCGGTCTCCTCTTCGAGCTTGTCCAGACGCCGCACGGAGACGTCCATCATTTCCAGCAGAAAAATCAGGGCGACGGCAAGCCCCAGACCCCCGCCGGCGCGGGGACACACGCGGAGGTCATGGCGGGAATCGATCACCTGCGCCGTGCCGCCTTCCTTTTCCACTTCCGCCGCCCGACGGCTCTTGGCAAACTCCACTTCCTGAGGATTGTAGTATTTGATGATCATGCCCTCGTAGTTGCGCAGCAACACGTCCTTGTCCGTGGCCGAGAGCAGGTAAAAGGGCTGCAAGGGTATCTTCCCGCCCCCGCCGGGCGCGTCGACCACATAGGTGGGAACGCACAATCCCCCGGTATAGCCCCGCATGGTCTCGATGATTTCAATTCCCTTCCACACGCTGGTGCGGAAATGCTCAACCCCCTTGACCGGGTCGCACTGGTACATATAGTAGGGGCGGACCATGATGCGCTGCAGTTCGTGGCAAAGCTTTTTCATGACCTCCACGCTGTCGTTCACACCCCGCAGCAGCACCGACTGGTTGGAAATGGGAATGCCGGCCCGCAGCAGTTTGTCGCAGGCTTCCTGGGCCTCGGGCGTGATTTCCCGCGGGTGATTGAACTGGGTGTTGATCCACAAGGGGCGGTGCTTGGCCAACACCCCCACGAGCTCGTCGGTGACGCGCATGGGGAGCACCACGGGCACGCGCGTGCCGATGCGCAAAACCTCGACGTGGGAAATCCGGTGCAGTTCGCCCAAAAACCAGTCCAGCAATTCGATGTTCATCACCAGCGGATCCCCGCCGGAAATAATCACCTCGCGGATCTCCGAAGTGGCGCGGATATACTCGATCATTTTCATCAGTTCGAGCTTGGTGCGGGTCCCCTCGCCCTCATGCCAAATGCGTTTGCGGGTGCAATGACGGCAATAGAGACTACACGCGTTGGTGACTACCGCCAACACGCGGTCCGGGTAGCGGTGGACCAGCCCGGGCGCCTGCATGTCCTCTTCCTCTTCCAACGGATCGCGGTCTCCCACCACCATATAGTCGAGTTCCTGCAGATCCGGAACGCCCTGCCGGCGGATGGGATCTTCGGGATTAAACCAATCGATCAGGGAGAGATAATACGGCGTGATGGCGAAACGGTACAATTCCAGGAGTCGTTTGTATTTTGAAATCTGGTAGGGTTTGAGATCCAGCAGGGTGGCGAGAGCGTCGAGGGTTTTTACGCTGTTGGCCATTTGCCAGCGCCAATTGTTCCATTGCTCCGGCGTTACCCCCGGCCAAAGCTTCCGGACGATCTGATCTTCTTTCAGCAGCGCGTCGATGGGGTTCAGGGATTGTCCGGCAGGCAAAGGCTCCGGAGGTTCTTCTGATGCCTTAAGCACATCGCGTTCCATACGGATGATGCCTCCTGAAATTTCAGCGCACCGGCCAAAATCATTCCAGCCGTGCCAAAAATTGATTCTATTATCTATACTTTTCCCCATCTGTCCATTGGTTTTAAGAAAAAAGATAAACCGCCTCCCACTTCCGTCCAAATTTTCCGAACACGATCATCGCCACCTTTTAAAGCCGACCCTTTTTCCACAGATTACGCAGATGGCGCAGATGATGTTTCCAAGCGCCTGAAAATGCCTGATAATTTAAAAGATTTTTGATCTGCGGACATCTGCGGATTGCCTGTCTTTTATTTGTTCAAGCCCAACCGCAAACCTTTTGCCCGACCGCCTAACCGGCGTTTCTCTCTCCTGGGCGCCTTGGCGTCTTGGCGGTGGACGTTTTCGAGATTCTCAAAAAACAGTTAGCTTGGTTTTTCAAAAAGGTATATGATGACCAGAGTATATCATTTTCGTCCCGGAGCCGGCATGTGAGCGACATCCTTCCCCCAGCTCTTTTAAGCCTGTCCACGGAAGACCAGTTGGCGCTTTTTGTCCAGGTCGTGGAACAAAGTCCGGTTTCTATGATTATCACCGACCGGGACATGAACATCCTGTATGTCAACGCCCGTTACTTAACCCAAACCGGCTATACCCGAAACGAAATCGTAGGACAAAAAACCAATATATTGAAATCCGGATTAACCCCGGCTAAAACCTATCACGATCTGCGTGCCGCGCTGACGGCCGGACGCGCCTGGCAAGGGGAATTTCACAACCGCAAAAAAAACGGCACCCTTTATTGGGAGTCCGCCCTGATTACGCCGCTAAAAACCCCCACGGGAGAAACCGCCCATTTTCTCGGGCTTTTGGAAGACCTGGGCACACGCCACCGCACCTTGCAGCTTTTCACCTATCTTTCCAACCATGACCAATTGACCGATCTTCCCAACCAACGATATTTCAGCGAATACCTGGAACGCATCCTGACCACGGCCAAAACCACCGGCGCCCGGTTGGCCGTGATTCTGTTGGACCTGGATCGTTTTAAACTTATAACCGAAACTCTGGGGCATAAAGTCGGCGACGGCCTCCTCTACACGGTGGCCGAACGTTTGTCCACGACCCTGCCGGAAAACGCCCTCACCGCCCGGCGCGGCGGCGACGAATTTTTAATTTTGCTCACGGCCGCGGATCAGTTTCAAACCGTGGTCAAGCTGGCCAAGCAAGTCATTGCGCTTTTCGCCGCGCCCTTTGTCTACGGCGAACACAGCGTGCATTTAACCGCCAGCCTGGGCATCAGCCTTTTCCCCGACGACGGCAACACGCCCCAAGTGCTGCTGCAAAGCGCGGACGCCGCCCTCTACGACGCCAAGGACGCCGGACGCAATAATTTCAAGTTTTATAAGATCAAGCAAACCTCCGACTCCTTTGAACGGCTCTCGTTGGAAAACGATTTCCGCCAGGCCTTGGCGCGTGAAGAACTGCGCGTTTTTTACCAACCGCAAGTGAGCTTGGTCACGGGCGACATCGTGGGCATGGAAGCCCTGGTCCGCTGGCAACATCCCCAGCACGGGCTCTTGGCGCCGGCGCATTTTATTCCCTTGGCCGAAGAGACCGGCTTGATCGTCCCGTTGGGCGAATGGATCCTCACCACGGCCTGTCGCCAGACCCGCGCCTGGCAGCAAGCGGGCTACCCGCCCCTGCGCCTGGCGGTGAACCTTTCGGCCCGTCAGTTTCTCCAGCCCGAACTGGTTGAATCCATTTTGCAAACTTTGAAAAACACGGACCTCGACCCCAAATTCCTGGAACTGGAGATCACCGAAAGCATTTTGCTCAAAGACCTCAACATGACCACGCTGATCCTGCGCTGGCTGAAGAAAAAGGGCATCCAAATCGCGATCGACGACTTCGGCACGGGCTACTCTTCGCTGACCTACCTGAAACGTTTTCCCATCGACACGCTGAAAATCGACCAAACCTTCGTGCGCGACTGCTTGAGCAACGAGGACAATGCCGCTTTGGTCTCGGCCATCAACTCCCTGGCCAAAGCCCTCAACCTGCGGGTGGTGGCCGAAGGCGTGGAAACCGACGGCCAGTTGGATTTTCTCATGAATTTGCACAGCGAAGAAATGCAGGGCTTCTATTTTTCCAAACCGGTTCCGCCGGAGGAGTTCGAACAGATGCTGCGGGATAAAAAACGTTTGAACCTGCCCTTGTCCGAAGCTTAGCCCCTAAGCGCGCCGGGGCCGCACCGAGGCCTAGGACGCAAACAAGATGGAGATCCGTCCCACTCCGTAATTGCCGATGCCGACTTCCAAATCCAAACGCCCCGCAGGCTTGGCCAACAGCGCAGTTAATTCCGGACTGTTGGTTTCGGCAGGTTTTAAAAGATGGCGAAAAGACAAATGCGGCAGCCCGGGGTGGTTTAAAACCTGCCCGGTGATGTTGAGGATCTCACGGAAATTTTCCAAAATGGTTTCGGGAAATTGCCCGCTTTTTTGGCTTTCCTTGGCCGCGTTGGCCGGAATCATGGCCAAGGCCGCGCCTGCAAAAGCCACCATGCCGTAGTCGCACACGCAAGCCCCCTCCAACCCGCCGTCGTCCCGTGAATAAACACCGGTTAAAGCCTGGGCCTTATCTACGGGTTTTCCTATTTTCACTTCCACGGTTCCCGGCAACAATGTTGCCAGCAAATTTGAGACCGCTTCCGGAGTCAGCGTGCGTGGCATAAACAACCTCCTTGAATTTCCCAAGACTCCCGGAGTTTAAGGGCGCGGCAACGCCCGGCTCCGGATAATCTGCAACTGCACGGGAATCGGCCCCAAGGTCATGGGAATACGGGCCGCCTCGGTTAAATCCGCAACTTCCAAAGGTCCTTGCACCACCTGGGGCAAACCCAACTGCAGCGTGTTCTCCTGCGCCGCCAGGCGCCGCTTGACGCCGCCGGCCAAAATGTTGACCAGTTCCCGTAGTGAATCGCTCACGTCCTCTTCGGGCAAAATTTCCGAAGGCGCCATGCCCAGCAGTGCTTTGGCTAGGGTCTCGCAACCGGAAGCATCGGCCACCAAACCCAAATGCAGCGCGTCTTCTCGGCATTGGACCGAAATAAACGCCCCCACCCAGGCCGGGTCGGTCGGAGAAGCCAGCAAATCCTCACAGGCCTGCCCCGTCACCCGGCACTCTTCGAAACCCAAGCTCATAGCGGCGATTTCCCCGGCCGAATCGGTCAGGGCTTGAATCCAATCTGCCATGCCGGCGGGCGGCATGCTCAGAGTACCTGAGCCAGCGTCTGCTGAAACGTTTCCACCGTAAACGGCTTGGAGATTAAAAAGAGCGCGCCTTCCTCCTCGGCTTTTTGCTTCATTTCCGGCGTGCCCTCGGAAGTGACGAAGCCCAGCTTGATCTCCAACTTGTTCTGCTTGAGGGTTTGCAGCAACTGCAATCCATTCATTTCGGGCATGTTCCAATCCGAGAGCACCAAATCCGGCGCCGAGGCCTGAATCATCTGATACGCCTCGACCCCGTTGTTGGCCTCTTCAATGACATGATCTTCATAACCCGCCTGGCGCAGGGTCCGTTTGACGATCATCCGCATCGCCTTGCTGTCGTCCACAATCAAAATTTTCATGGCGTTTCTCCTCCTTAAAATAGGCTCCAACCCGGCGCGTCACTCTAACGCGACACCGCCTTCATTTGCCTGAAAGCCCGTAAAATTTCATCCGGCATCTGTTCCAACGGCTTTATTGCCGCCGCCGCCCCCAAATCCGCGGCCGCCTTGGGCATGCCGTACACCACACTGGTGGCCTCGTCCTGGGCCACGGTATGGGCTCCCGCTTCGCGCATGGCCAGCAAGCCCCCGGCGCCGTCAGCGCCCATGCCCGTTAAAATAACGCCCACGGCGTTGGGACCCGCCGTTTTCGCCACGGAATTGAACAAAACTTCCACGCTGGGGCGCTGATGGTGCACCCGGGGGCCCTCGCGCACCAAAGCCGCATAACGCGATCCGTTCCGAGCCAAAAGCAAATGATAGTTGCCCGGCGCCACCAAGGCCAACCCGGGTTTCAAGACATCGCCATCCTTGGCCTCGCGGACTTCCATGGGGCTCAGTGAATTCAGCCGCGCGGCAAACGCCTGGGTGAAATATTCGGGCATGTGCTGCACGATGAGCGTCGGCGGCGTGTTTTCCGGCAGTTGTTTCATCACTTGGGCGATGGCCTCGGTCCCGCCGGTCGATGCGCCGATGGCCAAGATCTTGCTTTCGGACCCGGTCAAAGACACGGGGGCCGCAGCCGGCGCAACCGGCGCCGGCTGGTTGCGCAAGCGCACTTTCGCCTGGGCGGCAATGCGGATTTTGTCGGCCAAGGACCGGATCATGGCCGGCACTTGTTCTACCGAGGGCGGCTTGCAGACCGCGTCCACGGCCCCCAATTCCATGGCTTTGATGACCGTGAGGCTCCCTTCCGAAGAGAGGGAGCTGACGATCACCACGGGCATGGGGTAGTAATGCATCAGTTTGCCCAAAAACGTGAGACCGTCCATGCGCGGCATCTCGATGTCCAGCGTCATGACGTCGGGCTTGAGGGTTACGATTTGGTCGCGCGCCAAATAAGGGTCGGCCGCCGTCCCCACCACGGTGATGTCCGGCTCTTGTCCCAGCCACTCGGCATACTGGCGGCGCAGCAGCGCGGAATCATCCACAATCAGCAG
>JAAXVQ010000481.1 GCA_013335425.1 Candidatus Firestoneibacteriota bacterium
CGGTGTCTATGTAGACTTCATGGGACACAAAGCCGGGTCCACGGTGGGGGCCGCCAAACTGGCGCTTATCAGCGGAGCGCCTTTGCTTCCCATGCATTGCGTCCGCAAACCCGATTCCACGCTGGAGGTGATTTTTGGCCCCGAATACGTCATTCCCCGGGACAAGCCCGACGATGCCGCCTGTTTGGCGGAAATCATAGGCGGCATGAATGCCGAGGTAGGGACGTGGGTCCGGGAGCATCCCGAGCAGTGGTTCTGGGGGCACCGCCGTTGGCGGCAGTGGCGGAAATAAGGCCGGTGTACTTGTCGGATAGGGTAGCGCTTGACAAACCCGGCTGAATTTGGTAAAAGGAATCAGACCGTGCGACTGGCGAAGGTGGACAACCACCGGGGAGCACGAGCAGCACCAGCTGAGTAGCCGAACGCCTGGGTTACCCGCGCAAAACATCGCGGGGAATCCAGGCGTTTTTATTTTCACACCTGATTTTAATCAAGGGTTGAAACGCCGCCCGATGAGATCCTTCCCCCGATACTATCCGCAAGGCCGGAGGTTTATCATGGCTAAAAAGGTTCAACCGCTGAAAAAAGGACGCTGGGGCGTTAAAATTGATTTGCAGGATTTCATCTATCAGAATTTTTCCGCTTATACCGGCGGCCCGGAGTTCTTGGCTGGTCCCACGGCCCGCACCACAGCTTTATGGAAAAAAGTTAAAACGTTGCTGGACGCGGAGCGAAAAAAAGGCGGCGTGCTCGATATTGACGTGGACACGGTCAGCGGCATCACCTCCCACGGCCCCGGTTATTTGGATAAAAAAAATGAATTGATCGTCGGCGTGCAAACCGACCAGCCTCTGCGCCGGGCCGTGAAGCCCGTGGGCGGCGTTCGGCTGGTGGAAAAAGCCTGTGAGGCGCGCGGCTACCAACTCAATCCGAAGATTGTGGAAATCTATACCAAGTACCGCAAATCACATAACGACGCGGTTTTTTCCATTTACACTGAGGAAATGAAACAACTCCGCAAGTTGGGCATCATCACCGGCTTGCCGGACAATTACGCCCGGGGACGCATCATTGGCGACTACCGCCGCGTGGCGCTCTACGGGGTGGAGGCCCTCATAGGGCATAAGGAACACGATCTGGCCAAGCTCAACGGCGACATGGAGAGCAAGACCATCCGTCAGCGCGAAGAAGTCGCCGACCAGATCAAGGCGTTGCAGGAAATCATCCGGTTGGGTGAAATTTACGGCGTAGATTTGCGCCGGCCGGCACGCACGGCCCGCGAGGCCATTCAATGGACGTATCTCGGGTATTTGGCCGCAGCCAAGGAATCCGACGGGGCGGCCATGTCCATCGGCGGGGTGAGCGCCTTTTTTGATATTTACTTGGAACGCGAGCTCAAAGCCGGAACGCTCGATGAAGCCGGCGCCCAGGAATTGATCGATGATTTTACGATCAAGTTACGCCTGATCCGGCAATTGCGTCCGCCGGATTATGACCAAATCTTTGCCGGTGATCCGGTTTGGGTTACGCTGGTTTTAGGCGGGATGGCCAGCGACGGCCGAGCCAAGGTCACCAAAACGGATTTCCGGTTTTTACAAAGTTTGAACAACATCGGACCTTCTCCCGAGCCCAATTTGACGGTGCTCTATTCGCCGCGTTTGCCGGAACCTTGGAAAAAATTTGCGGCCGACATGTCGATTAAAACCAGCGCCATTCAGTATGAGAACGACGATCTCATGCGCCCGGTGGCCGGCGATGATTACGGCATCTCCTGCTGCGTTTCCCTGCTGAAAATGGGAAGCCAAATGCAGTTTTTCGGCGCGCGCTGCAACCTGGGCAAAGCCCTGCTCATGGCCATCAACGAAGGGCGCGACGAAATTTACGTTGGGCACCACCTTTTCACCGTAAA
>JAAXVQ010000131.1 GCA_013335425.1 Candidatus Firestoneibacteriota bacterium
CAAGAAATCGACCTGACCATTTACGCCCTGGCTTACGGCGGGGAAGGCATTGCCAAGCACGAGGGCATGGTGGTCTTTGTCCCGGGAAGTCTGCCCGGGGACGTGGCGCGCGTGCGCCTCACTCAAGTCAAACCCAAGTTTGCGCGCGGGGAGGCGGTCAAGCTGTTGACGCCTTCACCTCAGCGCGTGGAACCGTTCTGTTCCTTGGCGGACGCCTGCGGCGGATGCACCTGGCAGTCGCTGGCCTATGCCGTGCAGTTGGAAACCAAGCGCAGTTTCGTGGAAAACGCCCTGGTGCACGTGGGGCACATCAAAGCCGCCCCTGTGAGCCCGACGGTCAAGGCCGCGCCCCAAACCGGGTACCGGCATAAAATCCAGATTCCCTTTCAGCCCGGCCCGAACGGCTTGGCCTCCGGCTTTTTTGCTAAAAACACGCACACGGTGGTGCCTTTGGAAAGTTGCCCCAACCAGCCGGACTTGGGCAACAAGATATACCGGGAAGCGGCCGAGCTCTTGCGCGCCTACGGTTACCGCGGCTATGACGAAGCCAAAGACGCCGGGCAGATTCGGCATTTGGTGATCCGCCTGGGGGCGAACACCAAGGAGGCGTTGGCGATTTTGGTCACGCGCGAGCGCGACCTGCCGCGTTTGGCCGAATGGGCCGGGGAACTACGCCAGCGGGTTCCGGAGCTCGTGGGCGTGCTGCAGAACATCAACCCGGCCAAGACCAACGTGATTTTGGGCAGCGAGACGCGCACGCTCTACGGCCGGCCGTTTTACTTTGAACAACTGCGCGGCTTGAAGTACCGCATTTCCGCGGATTCCTTTTTCCAGGTCAACCCCTTCCAAATGCCGTCGCTGGCCGAGGCCGTGCTCGCGGGCGCGGGCTTGACCGGGCGCGAGACCGTGGTGGACCTCTACTGCGGCGTGGGTTGGCTGACCCTGGAAGCGGCCCGGCAGGCGCGCTGGTGCGCGGGCATCGAGTGCGTACGCGCAGCCATTGACGACGCGCGTGCGAACGCCCAGCTCAACAACTTAAGCAATGTGGAGTTTTTCACCGCCGACGCGGCCGCCGGCGCCGCGAAGCTGCGCGCGCAGGGCATGCAGCCGGACGTGGTCTTCGTCGACCCGCCCCGCAAGGGCTGCGACCGCCCGGCTCTGGAGGCCGTGCTGAGCCTGCGTCCGCAGCGCCTTGTCTACAGTTCCTGCAATCCCGTGACCCTGGCCCGAGACCTCGCGCTGTTGCTGCCGCGCGGCTATGTTTTGAAATCCGTGGTCCCCGTGGATTTGTTCCCGCACACGTACCATGTCGAGAGCGTGGCCACGCTGGTGCGCAAGGGTGAGCAGCATGTCGGCTAAACTTCTGGTGGTCGACGGGCACGCCCTGGTTTATCGCGCGTATTACGGCATCAAGGCCTTGACCGACCCTAAGGGGCGACCGGTCAACGCGGTCTATGGTTTTGCCGGCACGCTTTTAAATCTTTGGAAAACCTACCAGCCTGAATTTGCCACGGTGGTGTTCGACACCCCGGCCCCCACGCACCGCCATCAACTCTACCCCGAGTACAAGGCCCAGCGCCAGGCCATGCCCGAGGATTTGCGTACGCAGTTGCCGCTGATCCAGACCCTCGTCAAGTCCCTGGGTTTCAAGGTGCTCGAAGCTCCGGGCTGGGAAGCCGACGATCTCATGGGCACGCTCGCGGCCCGGGCCCAGGCGGACAAACTCGAGACGCTGCTGTTTACCACGGACAAAGACGCCTTTCAGCTGGTGAGCGAACACGTGGCCGTGCTGCGTCCGGTGCGCGGCGGCAAAGGCGAGAACGAAGTTTTGGACGCCGCCGGGGTGGAGCGTTTTTTCGGCGTGCGCCCGGACCAGGTGGTGGATCTGCTCGCGCTGATGGGAGACGTTTCGGACAATGTGCCCGGCGTGCCCGGCGTGGGGGAGAAAACCGCGCTGGATTTGATCCACAGCTTTGGTTCGCTGGACGCGGTGTTCACCTCCCTGGACAAGATTGCCAAACCCAAGCTGCGGGAAAATTTAAAAACCAATCATGACCAGGCCCTGCTGGCCAAGCAACTGCTGGCCATTGTGCAGAACATGCCCCTGGAGCTGACCTGGGAACAATGCCGCCTGCCGGCAGAAATACCCCAGGCCGCTTTGGGACAACTCGCGGAACTGGGTTTCAAGCGGCTGCTGCTGGCGCTGCCCCGGCAGACCGCCGCGGCTCCGCAGGCCGACTGGGTGCGGGGCTTGACCGATGACGCCCCCCTGGCTGAAGTCGTGGCCGCCGCGCGCGCGCAAAAGATGCTCGCCATCGAAGTGCTGCCTAAGGGCCTGGCCCTGGCTGCGCGCGCCACGGCCGCTGCCGTGATTCCCCTGCAGAACGAAAGCCTCTTGGCCACGGTGCTCGCCGGGGGCGAATGGCTGGAATTGTTGGCCGACCCGGGCATCACCAAAGTCGGTTATGATTTAAAACCGCTGATGGCGGCCCTGCTGCGCGCCGGGTTTACTTGGGCCGGGCCCTGCGAAGATCTGCATTTGGCCGCCCACTTTTTGGACTTGCCCGCGAACCGTCCCACGGATTTTATTACGCGGCTCTTGGGCGGCCCGCCGCCCGAAGAGCACCCGGCGTTTTTAGCGTGCGCCACGCTGTTGCTCGCGAAAACCTTGACCCATCGGCTCAAGACCGTTGCCGCCGAAGGCGTGTACCGCGACGTGGAGTTGCCGTTGTTGCCCGTGCTGGCCGCCTTGGAAGCCGGGGGTGTGTCCATTGATTCCAAGGCCTTGGAAGACATGGCCGTGCGTCTGGGCCTGCAAATGCAGACTCTGGAAAAAAACATTCAAACCGAAGCCGGGGTGGAATTCAACATCCGCTCCACCCAGCAGTTGGCGGAAGTGCTCTTTGACCGTTTGCAGCTCTCGCGCGGCAAGAAGACCAAGACCGGGCATTCCACCAGCGTGGAGGTGCTCGAAGCTTTGGCCGCCGAGCATCCGCTGCCGGCCATGGTTTTGGAATTCCGGCAATTGCAGAAACTGAAGTCCACCTACCTGGACGTATTGCCGGGCCTGGTGGACCCGGCGGATCACCGCCTGCACACGACCTTCCACCAAGTGGGCGCAGCCACAGGGCGCCTTTCCTCGTCGGACCCCAATTTGCAGAACATCCCCGTGCGCACGGACTTGGGCCGGGAGCTGCGGCGGGCGTTTGTGCCCGCGGGCCGAGGGCTGGCCCTGCTCTCGGCGGACTATTCCCAGATAGAACTGCGCCTCTTGGCGCATTTGTCCGAAGACCAACAAATGCTCGAGGACTTCGCAGCCAACCGCGACATTCATACGGCCACGGCTGCGGAACTTTTCCACGTGCCGGTGACCGAGGTGACGGTGGAAATGCGGCGCCAGGCCAAGACTTGCAACTTCGGCATTGCCTACGGCGTGAGCCCCTATGGCTTGGCGCGGCAGTTGGGCATCTCCCCGGCCCGGGGCAAGGAATTCATCGACCATTTTTACCTGCGCTATCCCGGCGTGCGTCAATACCTCGACTCGCTGATTGCCGCCGCGCGTCAAGACGGGTACGTGAGCACCCTGCTGGGGCGCCGACGCACTCTGCCCGAGATCAATTCGGCCAACCGCAATATCCGCGAGGCGGCCGAGCGCATGGCCATCAACACGCCCATCCAGGGCTCGGCCGCGGATTTGATAAAAGTCGCCATGATCCGTTTGGCCGCGGCCTTGCCGGAAAAAAACTTCAAGTCCCGCATGATCCTGCAGGTGCACGACGAATTGGTGCTGGAAGGTCCGGAGCCGGAAATGCCGGCCTTGAAAAAAATCGTGGTGGAGATCATGAGCCAAGTGCACCCCTTGAAGGTCACGTTGGCCGTGGAAGCCGGTTGGGGTCCGAATTGGCTGGAGGCGCACGCGTAGGATTTGATAGGTCGTGATTATTGTAGGGGCGTATCGCAATACGCCCCTACGGTGAAAAAGCAAAAAGGCGGATGTGTGGAAATTGATAGGCCGTGGTTGTTGTAGGGGCGTATGGCGATACGCCCCTACGGCGAAAAAGCAAAAAGGCGGATGCATGGAAATTGATAGGCCGTGGTTGTTGTAGGGGCGTATGGCGAAACGCCCCTACGGCGAAAAAGCAAAAAGGCGTATGCGTAAGATGTGCCGGGTCGTGATTATTGTAGGGGCGTATGGCAATACGCCCGCACGATAACCTTGATAACTGCGGGGATTACGAGAAAAAGCGCTTCATTTCATGTTATAATCGACCGACTGTATATAGTAAGGTAGGAAACATGTCTGCCGGTTGGGGTAACCACGCCTGACAAGGGGGAATACGCGCATGGAATTTGCAACCATCAGGGAAACCGCAAGCCAAGAGACTATGGGCTTGCCCCGCGTTTTGGCTGCGGTGGGGGGACTGCTGGCCGGAGCGGGATTGCTCTTGGCCGGGGGTTTGACCTGGGGGCCGGGCAGCGGCGGGCCTTCGGGCGTGGTCGGGCCCATGGCCATGGGATGGGTAAATCCGCACCAAGTGACCTTGGCACTTTTGATCCTCGCCGGCGGTTTGGTCGGTGCCTTGGCCGGCTATTGGGCTTGGCTGGGTTTGGCGTTTTTGCAAAGCCGGCTCTCGCCCTTGCCTGTTCCCACGGCTTTAAAACGCGCGGTCCTGCCTTTTGCCGTTTTTCTGCCGCAATTGACTTATTTGATTTCGGGACGTCCGGCTTTGGCTTGGCCTTGGGCTGCGTTTTTGGTCTTGAGCTTGGGCCTTGTCACTCTGGCGTTCGTCGAGCGCAAAGACAAACGCAAAATCTTTTTCGCTTTTCCCACGGAGAGCGAGTACGAACCTTCGAGCGTGTTCACGCACGGGGCCATGATTGTCCTGGGCGGGGGCGTGGGCTGGTATGTGCAATCCCTCCCCGGTTTCGCGGGTTCGGCCGTGGCCGGTTTGTGGTTCCCGGTTTTCACGGGCGCAGGGTTCTGGCTGCTTTCCTTGGGGTTGGCCCAGGCTTTGGGCTCGCTTTATACCAAGCACACGTTCAATCAAATTTATCAGGCCGTGGCTTTAAGCTCGCTGCCGTTGGCCTTGTTGCCTCTGCAGAGCTGGGGCTGGGTCGTCTATCGTCCGGCGCAGGCGCTGGCCGGCGGCTACCAGTTGACGGCCCTGCCGTTGATCTTGGGGCTCACGGCCGTGTTGGCCGCGCTCGCGATTTTGGTGATCGGCCTGTTGCGCTTGAGCCCGCGTCCGGTGGAAACCCAGCCCGCCTGGGAGGAGCTTTTCCGGGCCCTCATGCTCGTGGCTGCGATTCCGCTGTTGCTGCTGGCCGTGGCGTTTGCCCCCGGCGCTTCGGCGCTGGGCGGCGCCGCTTTGACCGGGCCTTTGGATTTTTTCCGCGAAGGCGAGCCGTTGGCCAGCGCCCAGGCGATTTTGCTCGGGCGTTTGCCGTTTAAGGAGATCTTGTTCCGGCACGGATTTCTCACCGACGCGGTCACGGGCTTGGCGGCCGTCAACGGTTTCGGCGGCACACTGGAAAGCTTGCGTCTGGTGATGGTCTGGCTGCTGCCGCTGGGGCTCTTGGGCGTCTATTACCTGGGGATCTTTTGCTTGCCCTGGGCCTGGGTGTTGGTGCTTATGGCCGCGCTCTTGTCCGGCAAACTGGGCTTGGTGGGCGGTTCGCGTTTTGTCTTTGCCTATGCGGGGTTTGTGTTTACGTTTCTCTACCTGCAGCGCGAACGTTGGCCGTTTTTGATCGGCTCGGGCGTGGCCACGGTGCTGGCGCTCATCGCCTCGTTCTCCGCCGGCTTGTTGGCCTTGGCCGGGCACGCGGTGCTCTTGGGCGCGTATGCGTTCTTCGGACCCGCAGTCAACAAGCGCCGCTGGCTGGGCATTGTGCTTTATACCGCGGGCGTACTCTTGGGCTTGCTGCCCTGGTGGCTCTACCTGGGCATGAGCGGGTCGTTGGGCGATTATTTCGCCAACTTCGCCTGGGTGCTCACGCAGGCCGGGCAGGTGTTCTGCGCCGCGCTGCCGGCCTGGGGCGCGAACCCGTCCGCGGGCGCGGTGGTGATGTTCGTTTTGCCGCCGTTGTTGGTGATCATGGGGCTCTGGACCTTGGCGGCTTCCGCGCCCAAGGCCCGGGAGCGCGGTTTGTCCT
>JAAXVQ010000132.1:0-4453 GCA_013335425.1 Candidatus Firestoneibacteriota bacterium
GGCGCGCTCCCCATCCGGGACGGCACGACGATCCTGCGGTCGGCCCGGGACCGCGCGGAAGAACTCACGCCGCGGGAAACGGCGGAATAGCTTCATGGCCGATTGGATCCGCACAACCGGCTGGCTTTTCACGGTGTTGGGTTCTCTTTGGGTGGTTTTGATTGTCCTGAGTCAAGCGGCCGTATGGTTGCTGCCGTCCCGCAAAAAGCCGGGATTGATCTGGGTGTTGGCCGGCGACCTTATCGAGATACCGGTCAACGCGGTGCGTCGAACCGTGCCCACGGTTTACCGCAGCGTGGACCTGGCGCCGTGGTTGACGATTTTGGTTTTGGTCCTTTGCAAAGCCTTTATTTTCCGTGCCTTGATATATCTGGGCATGTTGTTGCGTTAGCCTTGAGGCAGGCTGGGCTGCCTGCCGCCGGGACAGCTTTGCGGCGGGGGGGCGATATGGCTTTGGAAATTCGCGCTCAAGGAACCGCCGTGGTCTTCGGGCTCAAGGTGATCGCCGGGGCCCGGAAAACTCAATTGGCCGGGGAATGGAACGGGTCGTTGAAGATCAAAGTCAATAAAATCCGCGAAGACGGAGCCGCCAATCGCGAGTGTTTGGCGCTGTTGGCGGACACGCTGGGGGTTTTAACCCGGCAGGTGAAGATTGTTCAAGGGGAATTTTCCCCGCTGAAGGTGGTCCGGATCGAGGGCGTGTCCCCGGCGGCGGCCCGGGAAAAATTAACCGCGCAAGCGTAGGGAGCGGCACGCCGCGCCCGTATCTGTGAATTTGCATTGGGAGGGCGTTCATGAACGATCTGTACGCGCAGGTCCAGGAGGCCGTTAAGGTCATCCGCAAGCATACCGCGCTCAAACCCGAGGTGGCCATGACCTTGGGGACTGGCCTGGGGGCGCTGGCACATGAGTTTAAGCCGGTGGTCAAGATACCCTATGCCGACATTCCCCATTTTCCGCTCTCGACCGTGGAAACGCACGCCGGGCAATTGCTGATTGGAAAACTGCAGGGGAAAACCGTGGTGGCCATGCAGGGCCGGTTTCACCGTTATGAGGGTTATGATCTCAAGCAGGTGACCTTTCCCGTGCGGGTCATGCGGGCTTTGGGCGCGAAGACCTACATGGTGTTTTCCGCCTGCGGCGGCATCCATCGTGATTTTTATGCCGGCGATCTGATGCTTTTGAAGGATCACATCAACCTGATGGGCGACAACCCCTTGATCGGTCCCAACGATACCCGTCTGGGGCCGCGTTTTCCGGATTTGTTTGACGCCTACGATTCCAAATTGCGCGCGCTGGCTATGGCAACGGCCCGCGAACAGAAACTCCCTCTGCAGCAAGGCGTCTATGCGGCCCTGACCGGGCCGACGCTCGAAACCGTGGCCGAATATCGCTATTTACAGACCGTGGGGGCCGATTGCGTGGGCATGTCCACCGTGCCCGAGGTGATCGTGGCGCGGCACGCCGGCTTGCGGGTGTTGGGCATCGGCGTGATCACGGACCGCTGTGTGCCGGACCAGGTCGGCCCGGCCAACATTGAGGAAATCATTCACGCGGCCATGCAGGCCGAACCCAAGCTCACGCGCTTGGTTAAGGGTGTTTTGAGCCGGCTTTAAGTGCAACGTCCGGCGGGCTTGGCGGCCCGCGCGCACGCCATTTCACAGGAGGCTTTTGGATGATCAAAGCGATCGAATGGACAAAGAATAAATTGTTCCTGATCGACCAAACCAAATTGCCGGGAAAGTTATCCAGGTTCGAATGTAAAACCGCCCAACAGGTTGCGGACGCCATTGCCGGCATGAAGGTGCGGGGAGCACCGGCCATCGGCGTGGCGGCCGCGTTCGGCGTATATCTGGGAGTCCGCCGCCCGCCATTGGCCAAGACGTTCGAACAATTGGAGTCCCAAGTTGCCAAACTTTGCGCTCTGCTGGGCAAGACGCGCCCTACGGCGGTGAATCTGTTCTGGGCGCTGGACCGCATGAAGCGCTGCACCGTGAACAATCGCGATCATAAGCTGGCGACGCTGCGGGACATCCTGCTGCGGGAGGCGCTCAATATTTACCGCGAGGACGAGAAGGTGACCAAGGCCATTGCCGCCCAGGGCGCCGAGTTGATGCGCGACGGGGATACGATCATGACCCATTGCAATGCCGGGGCGTTGGCGACCGCCGGCGTGGGCACGGCGCTGGGCGTGGTGGTGGAAGCGTCGCGCAAGCATAAGGGCATCAAAGCCCTCGTCGGGGAGACGCGCCCCCGTCTGCAGGGCGCGCGTCTGACCGCTTGGGAGCTGAAACAAGCCCATGTGCCGTTTCATCTGATTACGGACAACATGGCCGCTTATTTTATGAAAAAGGGCGACATCAACGTGGTGATCGTCGGGGCGGACCGCATCGCCATGAACGGGGACGTGGCCAATAAAATCGGAACCTACGGTTTGGCCATGCTGGCGTATCATCACAACATTCCTTTTTATGTGGCGGCGCCGGTTTCCACCTTTGACCGCAGCCTGGCCAGCGGTGATTCGATTCCCATTGAAGAGCGGTCGCCGCTGGAGGTGACGCACGTCAACGAACGCCCCATTTCCATTGCCGGCGTCAAAGCGCTCAATCCTGCGTTTGACGTGACGCCGCACCGCTTCATCAGTGCGATCATCACGGAATTGGGCGTCGTGCGGGCGCCGTTTGATCAGAATTTGAAAAATTTGTTCGCCAACCTGGTGTAAGGACGCCTGTTATCATGACCCAACCTTGGGAAGACGACCGGATGTGTTTTGCCTGCGGGGAAAAAAATCCCCGGGGGCTGCATTTGCAGTTTGCCTCCTTGCCGCCCGACGGTTTGGTCTGTGAGTTTACGCCCGATAAGACTTTCCAGGGCTACCGGGACGTGGTTCACGGCGGTTTTATCGGCCTGCTTTTGGACGAAGTCATGGTCAATCTGCCCTGGCAAAGAGAGAAGGTGCCCGTGGTCTCGGCCGAGGTGACGTTTCGCCTGCACCGTCCGGCGCCTGTGGGGGAAGCCTTGGTGATCAGCGCTTTTCCGGACGGTGAACCCCAGCGTCGGCTTATTCCCATTCGCGGGGAAGTGCGCTTGAAAAAAGACGGCACCTTGATCGCCGCGGGGCGGGCCAAGTGCGTGAAGGTTAAGTTGGACTAAGCGGGTGCCGGTTCGGTTTCAGATTTACTTTGTGCTTTTCTTATTTTTTTGGTACAATCTCCAAATTATTTTTTGCGGACGTCGTCGGTTCCCGTGGTGTTTTCACGGGGGCAAAACGGCGCGAGCGCAGGCATGGTTTTCATCAGGGACAAAATTCCCCGCGCCGATCGGGCGGGATAATTTAAAGGAGGAGTTTTTGTGGGCTGCGGTAAAAAACGCCATTTAAAAAAAATTAAAACTCACAAGCGTAAAAAGCATCGCCGTTTGCATAAAAAACGCAAATAGGCTTTTTCCGTTCCGGGAAAGCGCCGGTTCGGACGACCGCGCAGGGATTTTTTGGGAGGCTGAAGGTGCGTGCAATAAGCGGTATGGCCTTACGCCCGGCAAGCCTTCGTCGCTTGCGGCAGGGATAGAGCATGGATGCCTGGGGCATAATATCCGAAGGTCTGCGTTCAGCCGCAGGCCGGGTTATCGGAATATGTTTGTTCACCCTGGTTTCGGCCTCCGGCCTGCAGGCGTCCCGTGAACCTTTGGCGCCTACCGGGTCTTGGGGTGCTCCGGCGGCCGCACTCGGAGGAGCGCAAGCCGCTCTTCCGGGTGCCGCTGAGAATTTTCTTGCAAATCCCGCCTTGTTGTCGCAGGTGCGTTGGCCGGAAATAGGCGCGGGTGCCGGGCAGGAAGACCTGAGCGGTTTGCGCACCGCCTATGTGGCCGCGGCGTTGCCCCTTTTCGGACAGGTTACGGGAGGGGCGGCCTGGTCGCGGGCGGTTTCTCCGGACGGTTCCCTACCCGAGACCGATCTGGCCTTTCTCGCATTGGCTTTTCCCCTCACCCGCGATCATCATGTTCTCACCGGCGTCAACGTAAAATATTTTTTCGAACAAGACACGAATTTTGCCGGCCAACCGGCGGCCGGCACGGGTGCCGGGGTGGATCTGGGCTTTCTTTACAAAATTCTTTCCGACCCCGAAGGTCAGGCCCTGCAACTGGGGCTCTCAGTCTGCGACCCTCAAACTATTTTAAAAAATGAAAATTATGAAGTTCAACTTCCGGTCCGGGTCCGCGGCGGCCTTTGGGGACGGTGGGATAAAGATTGGGGATTTTGCGCCGAATGGAACTCCCAAAGCGCCAATGCGCCTGGTTACGAATTTTTTCAACTCGTCCGCCTCGGCGGTGAGCACCGCTGGGACCTGGCGCCGCTGAATTTTGTGGCCCTGCGCATCGGATATTTCCAGCGCTTGGACCAGGCGGGTGCGGTCACAGGCGGCGTGGGTGCCGCTTTCGGCGATTGGCAAGCGGA
>JAAXVQ010000132.1:4463-6139 GCA_013335425.1 Candidatus Firestoneibacteriota bacterium
TGCCCTACAGTTGCCAGTGGGTTGGAGCAACGCCCTGCATACGGTTTCGCTTTCCTGGAGTCCCGGGCGTCATCACCGGAGCGAAGAAGCGCCGGTCGAAGACGAACCCGTCGTGCCCAAACCCAAACCCACGGCTACGCCGAAACCCCAAGACCGAATTTTTTCCGCCCTGGACTTGGCGGCGGAAGCGGAGGAGGAACGGCGGCGTTCGGTGACGCCTACGCCCACACCCACACCGGTTCCTAAGGCCAAACCACGGCTCCGCGTGGCCGGAGACGTCGTTGCCGGAAATGAGGAAGAAGCCGTTTATCATCTCTCGGTTCCCCAGAGCCCGGCCGACCAGGAAGACGCCTCCGCGGCCCCGGAGCTGGAAATGCCGGGTTCCTTCTCGGGGTATCTGTCGGGTTTGAAGCCCGGGCAGGATAATTTTAAAATTGTTAATCAGGAAGTGCGCCTGTTGGTGGTGGTGAACCCGTTTTCTCCCAACCATGACGGCCGTCAAGACAGAACTA
Organism: Candidatus Firestoneibacteriota bacterium; assembly: GCA_013335425.1. Taxonomy (GTDB): domain Bacteria; phylum Oederibacteriota; class JAAXVQ01; order JAAXVQ01; family JAAXVQ01; genus JAAXVQ01. The sequence continues at coordinate 4,976 of JAAXVQ010000132.1, forward strand.
TTTTTGTGGGGCGGATTGAATCCGAGCGTTTGCGGATGTCGCATTGGATCATCAACGTGATTCAGGGGGAAAAAGTATTTCGGACTTTTCGCGGCGGGAGCCGCATGCCGCACAATCTCGAATGGGACGGGACCGACGAACGCGGCCGCGTTCTTCCCGACGGAACCTACGACGTGTTGTTGCGCGTTTTTAATGAAGGCGGGCTGGAAGCGGCCGGGGTCACGCAACCGGTGGTCATCCGCACACGCCTCGTACCCATCAAGTTATCGGCTCCCGGCACGGTAACGCTTACCGGGGACAAACAGCAGGATGCGCCGGTGGTGGTCGCCATTCCCAAGATACCCCGCAGCAGCAACTGGCGTTTTTACCTTTTAGATTCCAACCGCCGCAAGGTTTTTGACCGCAACGGCAGCGGGGAAGTGCCTGAAAAATTTTCCTGGCAGCCTCGCGTCGCGGGGCGCGTGGCACCTGCGGGCAAATACCGGGGCGTGTTGGAATACCGCGACGAGGTTGGCCTCAAAGGCACCGCGGAGACGGAGTTCAAAATCGGCTATGCGGCTTTTTCCGTGCAGTTGAAGGCGGCGCCGTTGCTGTTTAAGCCCGGCCAAAATGCCGGCGAGGGCGTAAGCTTCACCCCGGATTTGCAGGGGGAGCTTAAAATCAACCGTTGGACCCTGTCGGTGCTCGATGAAAAATCCGACCGTGTTTGGCGCCGCCTGGAAGGGGAAGGGCAACTGCCGGGATCTATTTTTTGGGATGGTCGTGATGCCTCGGGTCTGGCCGTGCCTGAAGGCAAAATGTTCAGGGGCGTCTTGACCGCCACCTCGGCGGTGGGAAGCGAAGAACAGGCCGAGACGGCGCCCCTGCAATCCGACCTGGGAAATTATGCCGGCAAGCAAGCGTTGGCCATGAACCTTACCCGCGTGCCCTTTGAAGCGGACAGCGCGGTTCTCACCGAGGCTGCGCTGCGGAATTTGCAGGCGGCGGTGAATGTGCTGCATCAAAATAAAACTGACTTTGTATTGCGTCTTTTGGGATATTGCGACCTAACGGAGGCGCACGACAAAGACATTGAACTTTCCCGTCAGCGTGCGCAGGTCGTGGCCGATTATCTCATTGAAACGGCTAAAATCCCGACAGAACGAATTCAATTCGTGGGGTACG
>JAAXVQ010000133.1 GCA_013335425.1 Candidatus Firestoneibacteriota bacterium
CCGCGCTGCACTTCATGCTGCCCCAGCCAATAGGACCAGGACTTGGTGAAGGCATCGAGGATGCCGCGGGGGTTGGAAAACAGCGAGGTGTAAAGCAGCACCATGATGGCGCCAAAAATCGCCAACGCCATGTACAAGGTCTTGGGATCGGCGCGGAAACCGTCCAGGGTTTCGGTCACTTGGTTCTCCCCGGCCTGGTTGGCGCCTTTTTCCCAGAGCCAGCGGAACACCAGCGCAAAGAAAAAGATGTAGCCGATGATGTAGATGGCTTCTTTGGTGGAAAACGCCAGCGCCATGCCGATGCCTACATAATATAAGTAGCGCGGCAGGCGTGTCCGGAGGTAATGGAACATGCCGAACACCATCAGCAGCGTAAAGGTGGCAAAGTACATGTCTTCGCGCGTGAAGCGGCCGAAATAAGTGAACGACGGGGAGAGCAGCATCATCACGCCCGCAAACATGGCCCCGGCGCGCCCCAAAAACGGACGCAGGCCGTAAATCAAAATGATGCTGAACACCGAACAGGACGCGGCTAAAATCCGCGCCGTATAATTGGAAGCGCCGAAGAGAAAGTACATCAGGGCATTGCCGTGAAACTGCAGCGGCCCGTGCATCATGGGGTCATAGGCGTAACCGTTCCCCTTGAAGTAGTTCCAGGAGTAGAAGGCGTGCAGGCTTTCGTCATGATGCAGGGGTTTGTCCCCCAGGGCGTAAAACCGCAGCCAGACACCGGCCAGGATGATCAGCGCCCAGACCAAATTCTCGAGGGTAAACCATTTGGCCAGCCAAGCGGCGGCGCCGGCATTCAAATCGCCGGCCCAGGGCAGTGCTGCGGCCGGGGTCAGGGTTGCGGGGGCCGGAGCGGAAACCGCGGGATGACTTTTCTTGATTTCTTTTTTGGCAGGCGCCGGTGCCGTCAGTTTGGTGCCGCACTCATCGCAAAAACGATTGCCGGCGGGATTTTCCACCCCGCACTTGGGACAAATCATATTACCCTCCAAAAGTAAAATTCCTGGATATGCGTTCCCAAAACAGAACAACCTTTATCCGCAGATGACGCAGATGTCACAGATGATGGCGCAAAGGGTTCAAAAAGCCTCGTGCCTAAAAAATTTTAAATCTGCGACCATCTGCGTCATCTGCGGATAGTCCGGGTTCTACCGCTTTTTAAAAATCACGACTCCGCCGGGATTTTCATAGACCTTGTCCATGAACTGCCCGAACTTCATAAGCCCGGGCAGGGGGTATTTTTGCCTCTCGAGCGTGCCGATAAAAACGTACTCGATTTTGTACAGGTCCACCAGGTCTTTCACGCGCCCTAGGTCCTGCGAGGAATAGAGCGTGTCAATGTCCGGAATACGCTTGGCGGGTTCGTCATAGTTGCCGCGCCATTGCAGCTCGTGCCCGGCCCAACCCAAGACCGTGGGCAGGCCCGTAAAGGTGGAGACGCGCGCAAAATCCGTGTACTCTCCCCCCGTGGCTTCCAGCACCACGGGCGTACCGAGAACATTGGCCCGCAGCCACTCGATGGCCTCGCGGTCCGCCGGGAAGGCATTGTTGAGATACGCGGAACCGTCCAGGGTGGGGACGTTCGCGAAGCTGTTGGTTTTGATCAACACCGCCGCATAGGGGTAGACCAGGGCGCCCGCCGCCAGCAGGGCCATGGGCACCAGCCAGGTCATGCGCAGGTTTTTGTTTTTAAAGGAATGCGTGAACGTCCACCAGACACCATAAACCCCGGCCACGCCCAACAGAAACCAAATTTGGTAGTAAAATTTGAAGACCGTGTTCATGCGGTCCAACGGCGGCTGAAAAGTGTCGTTGATGTGAAGCACGTCCGCGCCGAAGCTCAAGAGCCACGCCGTGGCCAACAGGCAGAGCGCGAAAACAGTTTCGGGCTTGTCCGCCCGCGTGGCCAAAAGCGGCACGCAAGCCGCCAGCAGCAGCACGGTCACGGCCAAAAACGGGTATTAAAAAACCAAAGCGACCGCTGCCAGGCCCAGGACGAGCAGGCTGATGCCCGCCGCCGGACGCCCTTCGCCGCGGCGCAACAGCGCAACCGGTTGCAGCAGAAAAAGAAACACTTGCTTCACGCCCACGGGCATCAGCGCCGGAGAAAGGGCCAGGGGGGAATCCGCCGAAGCCTCTCCGCCGGGGGGCACGGCCGCCCCGCACTGCCCGCAAAAAGGCTTGCCGGCACGCACGGCGTTGCCGCATTGGGGACAGGTCCACGAAGCTTTTTTTGCTGCCGGCACCGCCGCTGCGGGATGAACCAAGGCCACAAACCAGACGTGGTACCGAGCTGCCAGAAACGTCAGGGCCATAAAGACCCATGTGCCGAAGATCAGCAGATAGTCGGTGATTTGGGTGTTTTGGGTGGTGATCCCCAAACCCTTGGCCTGGCTGTGAAAATTCGCATAAAAAGGTAGGTAGGGAATTACGGCCGCAACCAGAATCCACCCCAACCCTAAGCCCATATCTTTCCAGGGCAGCGGCGTCCCCGGAGCGCGGAGGCGGTATTGCTGAAAAAAGAAAACCAACATGGCCGTGAAAAACAGGGTGGGCAAATCCCAGGAATTCAAAAACCCCAAAGCGCCGATAACCACGCCCCAAAAGGTGAATACCACGGCATTGTCCCCATGCTTCCAGGACAAATCCGGGTCTTCGGATTTTAAATGATTCAGCGCCAGGGCCAACGCCGTCAGGACGAAAGGAATGGCCAGCATGTGGGGATGCATGTCGCCGAGCAAAAACGAGAAAAAAGGGAATTCGTTGATGGTGTCGGAGATTACGCGCGAGGGCGTCCACCAATTGAAATTTTCCAGGGTCTTGGCGGCGAGCACTTGACGCAGCCCATCGAGGTTGCCCAGCATGAAGACGGCGCCCCAACCGGCCACGGCCGCGCTTAGGCGCCGGGTGAGGTTGTAGATCAAACCGTAGACAGAAAAACCCGCGAGCGCAAAGAGCAGCCCCAGCGCCAGGTTGAAACCCACGGCCGGCGGCACGGCCGAAAGCTTGAGCAGAATCGCCATGAGCAGATAGCCGAAGTAGTAATAGCTGATGGAGAAGGCTTTGCCCGCCAGCCAAGGATCAAACGGCGGAAACGACGTGGCGTGCGCAAGGGAGTTCATAAACGCCAGGTCCATGAATTTTTCCGTGCCGATGATGTCGGGATTGAACATGCGGAAAAGCGCGAAGAGCATGAACAGCAGCAGGAAAAAGCCTTCGGAGATCAGCAGGTAGCCGGTGTTTTGTTCCACAAAACCGCGGATCTCGGCTTCGTGCTTTTTCCAAATCCAGTAGGACAAACCCGCCAAAAGCCCCAAAGCCAGCAGGATGGTGAGGTTCGAAAAATGCACAAATCCCAGCAGCCAGGAAACCAGTCCCACCCACAGCAGCCCGATGGGTTTGGAGAAGGCGTAGCCCCGGTCCGGAAGATTTTTGAAAATCCGCCAAGTCAGGGGTGCCGCAGCCAGGCCGATGACGCTGATTAAAAGCCACCAGACCAGGATGCCGAATTGTTGCATATGTGGAATCTCCCCCGGTGCGCTAAAAGGCCTTGAAATTTCGACGCTTTTACGGATTTTAGTAAAATTGAGTTAAATTATATGAACGCCGGAAGCCTGTGTCAACAGGAATCCAGGGCAAGCCGGACAACAACCAGAACTACAGCTATCCACAGATGACGCAGATAGCACAGATGATATCTGAAAAACGCCCGAAAAAACCCTGTACCTGAAAAACCTTTGAATCTGCGGCCATCTGCGTCATCTGCGGATTCCTCGCCTTTTTATTCGGACAAGCATGTTATACCCTAATAAAATTAAGCTGTCCAAGCGCTCAAATTTGGGTGCGGCGGTGGCGCCAGCGGATGCGGAACAGATCCGCGAACATGGTCAGGGAGTCCTTCAGGGGCGAAACCGTGGAGGCCAGCGAATTGTGCCACTCTACCGGCACTTCGGCCACGCGCAGCTTGGTCCGGCGCGCCAGGTACAGCACTTCCACATCAAAGCCGAAGCGCGGCGTGGTCAAACGGCGAAAAAGACGGCGCGCGGCTGAACGCCGAAACAATTTGAAACCGCACTGGGTATCATGGATGCCCGGCAGAACGATGCCCTGGACAAAACGGTTGAAGGTTTTTCCCATAAATTCCCGATGCCAGGGTTGGGGCGTCAGCACCCGCGAACCGGCCACGGCTCGGGAGCCGATGGCCACGTCCGCGCCTTTTGCCAAGGCTGCAAACAAGGCTTGCACGTCCGCAATGGGGGTCGACAAATCCGCATCCGTAAACAAGACGAATTCCCCCCGGGCTGCGGCCACCCCCCGGCGGACACTGGCGCCTTTGCCCCGGTTGCGGGCATTGGTCAACAGGCGCAGTCGCACGGGCGCGGAAAAACGAAAAGCTCGCGCCGTTGCCCGGGTATCGTCTCGGCTGCCGTCATCCACCACCAGGACTTCCGCAGCATACGGTTGTTTGCCAAGAAACGCATCCAAGCTCTCCAAGGTCCGGGGCAAACGCCGGGCCTCATTGTAAGCGGGGATGACGATGGACAAATGCACGGTCTGCATCTAAGCCTCCGCGGACATTATACGGATAAGCCGGTGTCTTGCAATCCGAATTATCCCCGCAGAACGATTGTTTTTTAGCTTGGATCGAACTGCCTCCCCGCGTACAATGAATCACGCTGGGGCAAGCCCCAAGCACCCTTGCTTTATCCCTGCCGCCGGCGTCAGAAGATTAATAGGCGCAAGGTATAACCACAAACCCTTAAGGAGGGCGCATGCTGGAACGGCAGTACCGTTTGGGTCCCTGGCTGATGTTGGCTGCCGTGATTATTCCAATGATCGTCTCCCTGCCTTTTCTGTACGCCGGTCCCTGGACCCGGGCCGATGCTGCGCTGCTGCTATCGGTCAAGACCCTGGGTTTACTCCCGCCCCCGGGGTATCCGGTCTATTTACTTATCACGCGCGCCTTGGCCTGGCTCTTGCCCTTGGGTCCCTGGGCCGCGCGCCTGCAATTGATCCACCTGATCTATTTGGCGGTTTTGTCCGGATTGATTTTCCGCTTTGGCCGGGTACTGCTGTTTCCGCCCCTGGCCTGCTGGAGCGCCGCTTTAAGCCTGGTTTTGACCGTCTGGATCTGGCCCGACGTTCTGCTCCCGTCCCCCCTGCTTCTGCACTTAGACCTGCTTTTTCTTTTTCTCCTGTTCACCGTATCGCGTTTGCTCTCCCCGGCCGGACGCTACGCGGGGTTGGGCCTTTTTGCCTGGGGTGCCCTGGGCGGACTCACCGGCGGGCAGGAATGGATTCTCTGGCCTTGGGTGCTCCCGGCCTTGGTTTTGGGCATCTGGCTGGAATCACGGAAACACGCCCGCCGCTTTACCGACTGGGTGGCCTTGGGCGCCGGCATTTTAGCCGGCGCCTTGTTGCCTTACGGGGTTATCCTCGGACGTTTGTTTTCCTCCCACGCCTTCATCAACACGGACTTGGTTCCGCAGTTGGCCGCCTGGCGGGATTCCCCCACATTGAATTTGCTGGAAAATTGGTTGAAGTTTTATTTCCAGGCACCCCGTTTCTGGCTGCCTTCGCTGGGGAGCGTGGTTAAAGGCGTGTTCCCGGTGTTGGGTTCCCTGCCTTTCTTAACCCTCTGCGTTTGGCTGCTGGGCGCCGTCATGCATTTGCGCCAGCTTTTATTTCAACCCGTGCACCCGCCGTCCTCGGAAGCGGCCCAACTGGGACGTCTGGCGGCCGGCGGCTTGCCGCTTTTAGCCCTGCCGTTCACGGCCCTGTGCTTTTCCCGCCAACCCGGCGCCATGACCCTGGCTTGGCTCCTCGGCGGTACTTTGTGGGGATTTTCCGGTTTTAATTATCTGTATGAAGAGCTCGGCCGTCCCAGCGCCACGACCGCCAAACCCAACCTCTCCACGGCCCCGGCCGCCTTCGGCGTGCTGGCGTTGGTGCTGATCCCTTTCTTCGCCTGGATTCAAGCTTACCCCCGCGTGCAGTCCCTCGCCGGCCAAGCGCGGTCGGCCTCCGCGCCGCTGGCCCAGGCCAG
>JAAXVQ010000482.1 GCA_013335425.1 Candidatus Firestoneibacteriota bacterium
GCAACATCTTCCACGGAATATTGATTTTTAAATATCCCGGGCAACTCAGTCACCGAGCGCTGCCCATACGGAAGTACTTTTAATACCGCTTCCACCGTCACTTCTTCCACGTTTAAAAATCTTCTCAACGCAGGATTACCCAGCAATAATTCGTTCTCAGCAAACAGTTCAACCGGAATATTTTTCAGGCCCGTCCGATTAATTTCCACAGCCCGGTTTCCTACTTGCACAAAGGTCTTGCCTTCAACCTCAAACATATACCCAACCAGACGCTGCTCCGCTTTAGCCAGTTCAAACTTAATCCTCTTTTGGATAAACTGTTTCTGTGCTTCGCCGCGAACGGTTTCTTCGACCTGCGAAAGAACCTTAATGCTCTCAGCGGTTTTTTTCGCAGTCAGTGTTTGCAATACCTCCGATAAAGCCCCCTTCGTTTCATCGAGGTAATCTTCGGCAGATACGCCTTCCGCTTCGATTATGGTCTCGCCGATGATCAATTTGGGGAAAAATTCAATATCGGAAATATTTCTCTTATTTTTATCGGCAACCGGGAAACCCATCTTTACGACTCCGGAGGGGCCGGAGATCATGGCCAGTCCCGTATCGCCGTATTTGGCCCCCATAGAGCTGTCAATGTTATGAATTTTATATTTACCTTGCCGCACCATGGCGGTGCCCATGGCCCCAAGGGGGTTATGGCCAAAAAGCGAGGTGATGATGCCGACACCCAATTTTGGTAAAAGTTTATAGAGCGATTGATTCTTAAGATAATCGGCAATATGGTTGGGTTTGACTTTGACCGTTTTATCAGCGTACATGTACAGCAAATCTTTATACACTTTGGCCATTTTGTCCGGGGCGGACTTGGAATTTTTTAAAATTTTCTCTATTATGCGAAAGACCCTGAAAATCACCTGATTATGATAAGACAGCCCCTGAAAGAAAAACTCAAAATTCTGCCCGGATTTGCCGTCGGTTTTTTCTTCCATGGGCAGCCAGGCATGGATCATCGGTTCATTGTAGGGGTTAAACGAAAAAAGTGTGGTGTTCTGGTGGTTGAAATCGGCCATTTCCTGCATAATTTGGCTTTGGACATAATTGGCCGAGTCCACGCGCGCGGTGTCGCTGAGCCAGCCTTTTTCAATCCAAGTTTTCAAAACCGGATGGGTTTCAGCCGTGATTTTCCCGGCTTTCACAGCGTCCATAAGTTCGTTGATTTCCTTGAAGGTGGTGTCGCCCCAGCCTTTGTGGAACACCCAGTCCTTCAGGTTCCAGACGCCTTCAAACGCATGGGAATCCAGCCACTGAAAAAATTCATAGGTCCAAAGATTTTCCGATCCCAAGGCCTCCGTAACTGCGGGGACTTCACCGTTTAAAACCAGTTTCGTTCTTTCCGTAACCCGGGTGGAAATATAGCCGGACAAGTCCACGACATGCTTCCAAGTGGCCCGGTCAGCGTCGGAAAGATCGGAGCGGGCATTGTAAGCTTCCAGCATCACCCTATGTACATCCTGCCACCAAGCCGCCGAGGCATTGGCGATACCGCCCAGACCAATAGCGGGGTTTTGAGCAGGATCTTTCTTGGTGCCCACATCCGGGAAATAGCCGGAAAAATGTTTCCATGCCTCTTTTTCGCCGGCGCTGAACTTGGCAAAATTTTCGTCAACAAAGATTTTAAACTCGTTCCGCAAAGCTTCCACGGAGTCCAACTGTTTGGGATTGAGCTTGGGGTCGGCCAAAACATCCTTTTGGACGGTTTCCTCAAAGAGCCGGGGCACTTTCTGATAGTTGGCGGACAATTGCGCCCACCAGGCGCGATCGTTGACCTGCT
>JAAXVQ010000134.1 GCA_013335425.1 Candidatus Firestoneibacteriota bacterium
TGCCAACAGCGGCATCTATGACGCGGTTAAAAAAGCCGGGGGGTTGGTTTTTTACGTCAGCGACTGGAAGTTTTACCCCGGACAATTTCCACCCAACAGCGCCATGGCCGATTGGCCGATTTTCCGCGACGCGGTGGAGTGCGATTGCTTCATCAACGTGCCTGTGGCCAAGCATCACGCCCTGACCGGCCTGACCCTTTCCATGAAAAACCTGATGGGCGTTTGCGGCGGCTCGCGGGGGCAGATGCACTGGAACATTGACCAAAAACTCGCGGAATTGACCGCCTACATCAAACCCAACCTTACGGTCATCGACGCAACGCGCGTGCTTTTGCGCCATGGTCCCACGGGGGGCGATATGGCGGACGTACGCCGTCTCAACACCGTCGTAGCCGGGACCGACCCGGTGCTTACCGACGCCTATGCGGCTACGCTCATGGAACGCAAGCCCGAGGACATCGGCCATATTCGCGCCGCGGCCGAGATGAAGCTGGGGAGTTTGGATCTCAAACACGCCCATATCCGGAAACTTGCAGTTTGATCCGGGGAAGGTTATGACGCCACGACCCGATCAGCGCCCGAAAAAATACGGCACGCACCTGATCCGCTGGCGGCAGGCTGCGCAAACCGTATTCTTTCTAATTTGGGTTTATATTATCTGGACCACCAAATATCCGCTTAAGGGTTTTGTCCACCCGGCGGTCTTGTTCCAGTTGGATCCCTTGCTGATGAGTTTAACGGCCATCGCCGAACGGGTGTGGTTGTCGGGCTGGTTTTGGGCCCTGTTGACGTTGGTGGTGACTTTGGTTTGGGGCCGGGTTTTTTGCGGCTGGTTTTGCCCCTTGGGCACGGTCATGGACGGGGTCGCCGCCCTAGTTTACCGTTTCCGACGCAAGCAGGAAAAAGCACCGGGTTGGGCGCAGCGTATTAAATACATGTTGCTGGGCCTGCTGGCTGCCCTGGGTTTGGCCGGGTGGCAATGGGCCTGGATGTTCGATCCGCTGACGATTTTTGTCCGCGCGTTTTCCTTCAACCTGCATCCGGCGGTGAATCAAACCGTGGACCGGGTTTTTGCCTGGGCCTTAACCGTCACGCAGGATTACCCTCCGCTCGAAATGTTTTACTATCAGCTCAAAGACAATGTGCTCGACATCAGCCACCCGGCGTTTCCGCACGCCGGCGTGATCGGTTGGATCTTTTTGCTGATTTTGGCGGCGGTTCTTTTACAGCGGCGTTTTTGGTGCCGCTATGTTTGCCCGCTCGGCGCTCTGCTGGGAGCCGTGGCGCGTTTCTCCTGGTATCGGCGCACTCCGGGGGAGTGCCGGGGCGGATGCGCGGCCTGCCGGAATACTTGCCGGACCAATGCCATTGAAAACGACGGCACCTATCGCCCGGGCGAATGCGTCGTGTGTTTTGACTGTCTCAAGGTTTGTCCCACCCAAACCACCCGTTTTTCTTTCCGCCGGCTTCCGGTTTCCACTCCATCGGCGGGCGCACCGGTCTCTCCCGGAGATCGTGGCATCTCCCGCGCGCAATTTCTGCTGCTGGTGGGCGGTGCCATGGCCTTGACCGCCCGTCAGAGCGCCGCCCTGGTTTTGCCCGCCTCCATGCGCCGCATGCAGTTGTTGCGTCCTCCGGGCGCGCTACCCGAGGCGGAGTTCGTGCAACGCTGCGTGCGCTGCGGCAATTGCATGAAAGTCTGTTTGACCAACGTGCTGCAACCGGCGGTGATGGAAAGCGGGCCCGAGGGCATTTGGACGCCCTATGTGGCGCCTGCCGTGGCGTATTGCGAATATCAATGCAACCTCTGCGGGCAGGTTTGTCCCACCGGGGCCATCCGTCCCTTGACCCTGGAACAAAAAAAACAAACCAAGCTCGGCCTGGCGGCGGTTCACCGCGATCTTTGCAAACCCTGGATCAGCGACAGCCAATGCCTGGTGTGCGAAGAACATTGTCCCGTGGCCAGCAAAGCCATCAAAGTTATCGAACAAAGAAATGAGCGCGGCAAGCTGATGCGCCGACCGGTGGTGGACGCGTCCCTGTGCGTGGGCTGTGCCATCTGCGAAAACAAGTGCCCGGCCCGCCCGCAGCGGGCCATCACGGTTTTGTCTTTGTAAAGCTGAGTTTTTTAATTGAGAGGAAAATTGGAAAGCGCACGTGATTAGTCAGTTCGTGTTGCGGAAAAGTTTTTTTATAACTCCCCTCCCCAGGATTTGGTGGGAGGGGACGAAGGGGAGGGGGCAAAAGCCGTAAATTGAAAGCTTTGTCCCCTTACCTTTAGTCTCTCTCACAAAGGGAGCGGCATTTCAATAAATAGAAGCGTCCTTTCCGCAACAGAAACTAGTTGGGGTTTTATCAAAATTAAAGTGTCATAACCTATTTACCTGGAGATTGGGGGGGAACATGAATTTTGTTTGGCTGTTGTTGCTTGCCCTGGCCGTGGTGGCGGCGATTTTCAAGGGGACCATGGGCGCGGTTTCGGATGCGGCTTTTTCCTCGGCCAACACGGCCGTGCAATTGGCCCTGGGGTTGGTCGGCGGCATGACGCTTTTCTTGGGGCTCATGCGCGTGGCTCAGGACGCTGGGTTGGTGCAGGTCCTGGCGCGGGCCTTGCGCCCGGTCTTAAAATGGCTCTTTCCCGGCGTACCCAAGGAACATCCGGCCTTGGGGTCCATTGCGCTCAACATGGGGGCCAACATGCTGGGGCTGGGGGACGCGGCCACGCCCATGGGGCTGAAGGCCATGCAGGATCTCCAGGAACTCAACCCGGACAAGGACACGGCCACGGACGCCATGTGCATGTTCATGGCTCTGCATTCGAGTTCCATTCAACTCATCCCGGTGATCGTCATCAGCCTGCGCGCCGCGGCCGGTTCGAAAAACCCGGCGGAAATCATCATCCCCACGCTCTTGGGCACGCTTTGCGCCGCCGTGGTGGCGGTCTTGGCCTCGAAGCTTTTTTCCCGTCTGCCGCAGTACCGGCGCAACGCGGCCGCGGCGGTGAAGAAAAATGTTTAAAGACCTGATCAATTCACTCTCGAGCTGGATCGTGCCGTTCATCATCCTGGCCATTCCGCTCTACGCTTATGCGGCCAAACGCATTAAGGTTTATGAAAGTTTCATCGAAGGCGCCAAGGAAGGCTTTGCCATGGGCGTGCGCATTGTCCCGTATCTGGTAGGCATTTTGGTAGCCATCGGCATGTTCCGCGCCAGCGGTGCCCTGGATTGGTTGGTGGCGCTGCTGAACCCGCTCACCAACCCCACGGGATTTCCGCCCGAAGTACTGCCCACGGCACTGATGAAACCTTTTCCGGGTCCGGGGCGCTGGGGCTTATGTCCGATCTGTTCAAAGCGCATGGCCCCGATTCGTTTATCGGCAGGCTCGCCAGCGTGATCCAGGGCAGCACGGAAACCACTTTTTATATTCTGGCGGTCTATTCCGGGGCTGTGGCTATCCGCAACACGCGCTACACCTTGGCAGCCAGCCTCCTGGGCGATCTCGCAGGCATTATCGCCGCGTTTGTCGCCTGCCGGTTGCTGTTCTAGCCATGGCCAAACTCCTGCGTCCGCCGCGTTTGCAACCCGGAGACATAGTCGCTTTGCTTTCACCGGCCTCTGCGCCGAAAACCCGGGCTCATGTCGCCAATGCCCGGGCTGTTTTGGAAGGCATGGGGTTTGTTGTACGGTTGGGGAAACATGTTCTCGACCAACAAGGGTATTTGGCCGGGACCGATGCAGCCAGGGCTGAGGATTTACGGGCGGCTTTTTTAGACCCGCAGGTCAAAGCGATTTTTTGCACGCGCGGCGGTTATGGGACAGCGCGCCTGCTGGAAGTTTTTAATATTTCGATTGCTCTCCAACACCCGAAAATTTTAGTGGGGTATTCGGATTTGACCTCGCTGCACCTGGCCTTGCAGCGCGCCGGGTTGGTTTCGTTTTGGGGACCTATGCCGGGCGTCTATCCGGGATGCAATGCCTTTTCAGCCCGGTGGTTGAAAAAGGCGCTGATGTCCGACAACCCCGTGGGGACGCTGCCCGTGGTGCGCAGCGAGTTGGCCACGCTGCGCCTGGGGAAAGCCGAAGGAGAGTTAACCGGCGGCACGCTGACACTGCTCGCGTCCAGTCTGGGGACACCTTATGCCCTCAACACCCGAAACCGGATTGTCTTCATGGAAGACGAAGGGGAAGAACCCTACAAAGTGGACCGTCTGCTTACGCAACTTTTGACAGCCGGAAAACTAAAAGACGCAGCCGGCATCGTGCTGGGTGTTTTCAAAGGAACCCGGCTGAAAGTTTATCCGGCCCGACAAAGTTGGTCCCTACGGGAAGTTCTGTACGACCGTTTGCGCCCCTTGAAGCTGCCGGTGTTTTATGGACTGTCTTTGGGGCATATCCCCAACCAAAGCACCCTGCCTTATGGCGTAAAAGCCCGCCTGGATGCCGGCCGAGGCCTCTTGGAAATATTGGAGCCGGGTGTGCGGGCGTAGAAGGTAAGTGCTTGTAATACCTCCCGGAATATGGAAAAATAGCGCCGCGTTTAAATCATCCATGTTATCCAGGAGTGTTCTTTACATGCCTTCGCATCCAGCCAACCCCTCCGCGACACCAGTAATACCTCATCCGGCCAGCAAACAGGTCGTTCTGTGGATGGCGATTTTAGGCGGGTTTTTAACACCTTTTATGGGTTCAGCCATCAACATTGCTCTGCCTGCCATCGGTCGTGAGTTTTCCCTGGATGCCTTGGGGTTGAACTGGGTGGCCACCGCATATTTGCTGTCTGCAGCTATGTTTTTACTGCCGTTTGGAAAACTCGCGGACATTTTCGGACGTAAAAAAGTTTACATGTGGGGCATGGCTATTTATGCGGTGACTTCGTTTTTGTGCGGTACGGCGTCTTCGGGATTGATGCTCGTGGTTTTTCGCGTGTTTCAGGGGCTGGGTGGGGCCATGATTTTTGGTACGGGTATGGCGATTCTTACGTCCGTGTTTCCGCCCCACGAGCGCGGCCAAGCCATCGGTATCAGTGTGTCCTCGGTTTATCTGGGGCTCTCCCTGGGACCGGTGGCCGGCGGATTTTTGACCCAGCATTTGGGATGGCGCTCCATTTTTTTTCTGACTGTTCCCATGTGTTTCGCGGTTTGGGTTTTGGTCTTTTGGAAACTAAAAGGGGAATGGGCGGATGCAAAGAACGAGAAATTCGATTTGCCGGGTTCCTTGGTCTACAGCCTGGCCTTGGTCTCTTTGATCTTCGGCTTTTCCCGCCTGCCTGCCATGGAGGGGGTTTATTGCGTGGCCATGGCGTTCATCGGGTTTTTGCTTTTCGTGAAATTGGAAACGCGTGCCAAGTTTCCGGTACTGGATTTAAGATTGTTTAAAGAAAACCGCATATTCGCTTTTTCCTCCCTGGCCGCCTTGATTAATTACAGCGCCACTTTCGCCGTGGGGTTTTTGTTGAGTTTGTACCTGCAGTACGTCCAGGGCATGAGCCCGCAACAAGCCGGCTTGGTTTTGATTTCCCAGCCGATCTTCATGGCTGCGTTTTCTCCCTTGGCCGGCCGCCTCTCCGACCGTTTCGAAGCGCACCTGGTGGCTTCCCTGGGCATGGCCCTCACCGTAGTGGGCATGCTCCTGCTCCTGCTGCTGAAAACCGGCACCTCGGTGCCGTTTATCGTGGTCAGCCTGATTTTCATCGGTTTCGGCTTCGCGCTGTTTTCCTCCCCCAACACCAACGCCGTCATGGGTTCGGTGACCCGGCAGTTTTACGGTGTGGCCTCGGCCACCTTGGGCACCATGCGCTTAACCGGACAGATGCTTTCCATGGCCATTACCATGCTGGTGATGGCCCTCTATTTCGGCAAAACCAAAATCACCCCTCTGCTGCACGCCCGTTTCCTCCTGAGCATGCACACCACGTTTTTAATTTTTTCAGTCTTGTGCACCCTGGGCGTGTTCGCGTCCCTGGCCCGCGGCCGAAACCGGAAATAAACAAATATATTCAGATTGAAAAAAGTCGTGCGGGGGCGTATGCAATACGCCCCTACGGTTTTGATGTAAGACATTTGAATTGGTGGGCCACTTCTGGTACGCCCCTACGTTTTTTTCG
>JAAXVQ010000135.1 GCA_013335425.1 Candidatus Firestoneibacteriota bacterium
CCCCAACCGTTTAGCCGGCCGGCATTGACCTTCAGCCAGCGCTTGGCGTCTTTGAACCGCGGACAATGCGTCTGGACTTTTTGCCAGAACACCCGCGAATGATTGAATTCTTCCAGATGCACCAGTTCATGAATCACCACATATTCCAGCACCGAGTCCGGCATCATGGACAATTTCCAATTGAAGGAAAGCCTGCCTTCCTGCGAACAGCTTCCCCAGCGGTTGCGATGCGCCCGGACTTTCACGGTATAAGGTTTGGCGGTTATGGCCGGAGCCGTGGAAGCCAGGCGCTTCATAACCAAGCGCTGCGTTTCCTGGCGGTACCATTTTTCCAGCAATCGCGGCAAGGCGGCGGTTTGTCCCTGCGGCAGGCGGCAGTAAAGCTGTGCCCCGACGCGTTCAATGGTCGCCCGGGATTTTTGACTCGGAAAAACCAGGAGTTTCAAACGTATGCCGCGATACATGAGCCGGGCGCCGGATCCCAAGGGGTTGAGCAACGCCGCGCCGACCTGCGTGTAGCGGCGTGTTTGGGATAAAATCCAGTCCGTATGTTCCTGTACGGTTTCCAAAACACGGCGGCGTGAAACCCGCGGCGGAAAGGAGACGACTATGTGGAAACGGGTTGGGGGCAAAAGCCCGGGAAGCCATTCCGAGCCGGCAGGCGGTTCTTCCACGCTTAAGCCGGGAAAATATAAAATCCCATCGCCCGAAGGTTGGCGTTCGGGCATGACCCTCAGCCGGACATGCCGATTGCTGGCGCTCGGGACCAGGCGGCAGGTAAACGCTTGTCCGCTGAGTTCCAACGTCAGATTCCCGGTTTCCCTCAACGCGGAGCGCAACATCAAAAAAACAAATCCCTTTCCCCCCGCCTCACCCTTTCCAGCTTTTTAAGGGTTTTGACGCGCACGGCTTTCGGCAGTCGCTCCAATTGCTTCACCAAAAACGGGATCCCGATTTTTCGGGTGGCCGGCGAGGCATAATCTTCCAGGTATTCCTGAAAGGTCAGCAGCGCGTTGGGAAAACAAAATTCCTGGATGGTCCCCGGTTTTAACAGGTCCATGATTTTCTCTCCGGTACGCCCGCAACGGTAACAGGCGGTGCAAAACGAAGGTATGTTTCCGCTTTCAATCACGTTGCGCAGGACCTGATCCAAGGGGCGGGTGTCTTCCACTTCAAACTGCCCCTCCGCGGATTTTTTCTTAGTTTCATAACCGCCCACTTCCACATGACTGCCGGCAGAAATTTGCGACACGCCGGCGTTGAGCAGTTCCCGGCGCATGGCCGGGGACTCGCGGGTGGACAAAATCAACCCGGCATACGGCAGCGCCAAGCGGAGCACGGCCACTACGAGCTTGAATTGCCGGTCGCTGAGCAAATAGCGGTTGGCGTTGAGACTGCGGTCGTCGCACAAAGGC
Organism: Candidatus Firestoneibacteriota bacterium; assembly: GCA_013335425.1. Lineage (GTDB taxonomy): Bacteria > Oederibacteriota > JAAXVQ01 > JAAXVQ01 > JAAXVQ01 > JAAXVQ01. The sequence continues at coordinate 1,416 of JAAXVQ010000135.1, forward strand.
GTGCCTTTGGCTTTCCGCAGGCGCGGGACCGACAAAGCGTGCGGGCCGATGCGGTAGCGGTCGTCCAGGTAATGGGCATGCATGACCATGGCCGTAACATCATAGTGGTAATCGTACAAGCCCAACAACACACCCAAAGAAACGTCTTCGACTTTCGCACGATAAGCGCGATCCATCACCTGCAAGCGCCAGGCATAGTCGGCTTTGGGCCCGGAAGGATGCATAAGCTCGTAAGTGGGGCGATGATAGGTCTCCTGAAAGCACTGATAGGTACCGATCCCCGCTTTTTTCAATTGTCGAAACTGTTCCACGGTCGGCGGCGCGATGTTCACGTTTACGCGCCGGATTTCCCCCTGAGCCTTGCGCGTCCGATAGATGAGCTTAAGGGCGGCGATCACGTTGCCGAAGCGTCCGGCAATTTCCCCGCCCACAAC
>JAAXVQ010000136.1 GCA_013335425.1 Candidatus Firestoneibacteriota bacterium
GCCCACAACCAACAGACGTTTGTGCCCCAAGGATTCGAGTATTTCGACTTGTTTGACGATTTCCGCAGGCGTCAGGGTTTTGCGTTTGATCAATTTGTTGTCGCGGCGGTACGCGCAATAGAGGCAATTGTTGGCGCAACGGTTGCTGATATAGAGCGGGGCGAAAAAAACCTGCCGCTGTCCATAAACCGCTTCTTTGATGGCGCGGGCGGTTTTCAGGATTTCCTTGACGATGGCGGGATTTTTGTCCTGGTACAAAAGCACGGCGGTTTCTTCGGGGCTTAAGCCTTTTTTGTCCAAACTACGGCGGATCAGGGCGCGGGCCTGCGCGGGGCCGGCTTGGCGGGCCGCCAAAAGCGCCCGCTGCAGCCGATCATCGTCGATGATGTCGGCGGGCGTCCCAGATTCGGCTTTTGACTTATTTGAAGGAATCGACCGGCGTGGGGATTTCATAAGGTTATATCGGCTCGGGCCCGGGAACCAAGGCTTCCGTGACCCAGGGGCAATCCAGCAAACTCTGACGCACGGTGTCGGCCAAACGGATACGACCCCGCAATTTCCCGGCTTGAGCCTGAAAACCGGTCCAGAGGGGCTCAGCCACAAAAATATTGCCCGCTTCCAGATCCAAACCTTCGGCCCGCCAAGGTCCCAAATTGAAGCCTTCGAGCTTGACGCCCGGTGAGGTTTTCACCACTTCCAGGCGGAACAAATAAGCCGTTTCCGTCAAGCCTTCCACTTGCCGCGTTCCACGCAAAGCCGTGGTGATTTTCAACTCCACCACCGCCCAAGGACGCCCGATCCCCAAGCGTTGGACGAGGGTTTGCGCCAAGACCAAGGACGAGCGGGTACGCGTAAGTGCGCGCAGGGAGGGTTCGATCTCCGCTTCCCCGGCGGGTTTTAGGGGTAAGAGCGTTTCTCTCGTCGCAGCCGCCGGTTGTGAAGGCTCCACGGATAGAGCGGCCGCACCCGGCTTCTCGCCATGGAAACGTCTTAAAAAGCCGGAATGCTCGGCACGAGGCCGTTTTGAACGCGGATTAGATTGAGCAGGTTTCTTTTTGAGGACAGACATAAAAATAAAGCCTCCGCTGGGAGTCCGGGGAAAATGCCGGTCGGAATAAAGTTCAGCAGCGGAGTCAGTTTAGCACACGCAGAAGAAATTTCCAATCGCATAAATCGTCCCCGCTCCCCAGGGATGATACGACTCTCCGAGAAGCGGCACAAATGGCTACATGACTGAAAAAAATTCAATTCAAGGTCAAACCGCGCGCCCAATCCGCAAAACGTCCGGTCTTGGCCGTGGCCAAGGCATGTCGACAGGCCTCCACTTGGCGGCGGATATCGGGAATCTCCTGTTCAAGGACAACGGCCTGGTGAACCAAAAGCTTGTCCAACAGCTCCAAGGGGCGCGGGTCCGAGGCGTCGGTATGCAAGGCTTTGATCCAGGCCGCCGCCGCTTCACCGTAGTGCCCCAGACCTTGATGGCAAAGACCAAGGTTTTTATATGCATTGGAACGGGTGGCGTCCATTTTTATGGCCGCCTCGCAATGGTGCAGGGCTTGTTCGAACTCGGCTTCGTTGCTCAGACAATACCCCAGGTTGTTGTGGAGATAATAGCTCACTTGCGGGTCCTGGGATCCCACCTGGAGGCCTTCGCGGTAGAAGGCTATGGCCGATTTGGGCTGGTCGACCTGCTCGGCCAATTGTCCGCACATGAGCAGACACTCCGCCAGCTCGTCCGAGTTCTTGGTGTGCTTCATCCAGGTTTTCAAATGACGGTAGGCGGTTTCCTGCTGCCCGACACGACTGTAAAAAATCGCCAAGGGCTTGAGCGTCGAGGCGCGCGGGCCGCGGGACTTCAGACGGTCCAGCAGTTCTTTTTCAATGCGGAGGGCATCGGCGCTGCTGATCAGCGGCGCATCGGGCATTTTAATGAAAAACGGGTCGGTGGAGCCGGGGGAGGTCTCGTCCACGGAATTAACGGACTCTTTTTCCATCGCTTTCCTTTCTCGTACCCAAATCTTAACGAAGCGCGACGGCATTACCTGACAACGCCTTCAAGCCTAGCACTCAATTTCAGGGATGGCAAGCGCAAAATCTTTCGACGTAACGCCCGCCAAACGGCTGCGTCGTAAATCAGCCGCGTCCTTTGCCCGCTTACTTTCCGTGAAATTCCTTTAAAAAAATTTCGAGCTGTTTTCTGGCCTTCGTTTCATGTTCAGCGGACACCAAAAGCTTACCCCAATACCCCAGCAAGGTGTTCAAGGTCCCGCCGTAAAACGAAGCTTCCATGGGTTGCACGGAGACCTGGACGCCCGCATCCGCCAAAAAGGAACTCAAGGCCATGCCTGTAATCTCATCGGGAATTTTATAGATTTCGATCATTTCAAAAAGAGCCAACTGATTCGGGTCCGGCGGCAGGTTGCGCACCAGGGAAACCCGGCAATCCGGACAAAGACGGTTACCAACTTCATATTCTTTCCGGCATTGGGGACAAAACAACATGCAAACTCCGCGACTTTCCGCGCATTAAAAAGCGCCCGTTTTTCCTGCCGGCGGAAAAACTGCCGGCGAGCTGGATATTGTACGTGCGCCCGCCGGAGCGGTCAAGCCCGGAATTTACAATTCCTTTTTGAAAGCCGAAGGACATGTGTCATTCAATGCGCATTGCGCACAAGCGGGGTTGCGTGCCGGACAGACCCGCCGCCCGTGCCGGATCAACCAATGCGCGAAACGAATCCATTCGTTTTTCGGAATCATGTTCATTAAATCTTTTTCGATTTTTTCAGGCCTCAGTTCGCGGGTCAACCCCAATCGTCCGGACAAGCGCTTGACATGCGTGTCCACGACCACGCCTTCAGCCTTTTGAAATGCGCCGCCCAAAACCACATTGGCGGTTTTGCGCGCCACCCCGGGCAGGGTCAGCAGTTCCGCCATGGTGTCCGGCACTTCCCCGCCGAAATCCGCGGTGATTTTTTTAGCCATGCCCGACAAACTTTTTGCCTTATTATGATAAAAGCCCGCCGAATGTATAAGGGTTTCCAGTTCAGGCAGCGCGGCCCGCGACATGGCTTCCGGGGTGGGAAAACGTTTAAACAACGCCGGCGTGACCTGATTGACCAGACGGTCCGTGCATTGGGCGGAAAGGATGGTGGCCGCCAAAAGTTCAAACGCATTCTTAAAATTCAATTCAATCTTCGCCTGCGGATAAAGTTTTTTTAATTGCGCCAATAAGGATTTGACATATTCCGTTTTCACCAATATCGTTCCACCGCCTCTGTTTTTGGTACGGGCATGGCAAGTCATGCCCCTACAACCAATTCCTCAATCCAAAAATGATAAACAACCTGTACCTAAACGTCAAGCCGGATTGCGCCATTGCCCCGAAACGCCCATCAATGGTACAATCCCGGCATGAAACAACCGCCCTTTCTCCCCATGTCCCTCCAGGAAATGAAGACCCTAGGTTGGTCGGAACTTGATGTTCTCCTGATTTCCGGCGATGCTTACGTGGACCACCCGTCCTTCGGGGCCGCCCTGATCGGGCGCTGCCTGATTGACGCCGGCTTCCGGGTCGGGATCATCGCTCAGCCCAACTGGAAGGATTTGGCCAGCGTCACGGTTTTGGGGCGCCCGCGGTTGTTTGCGGGCATTACCGCCGGCGCGATGGACTCGTTGGTGGCCAATTACACGGCCAATAAGAAACTGCGCCGCAATGACTCGTATTCCCCGGGCGGCGGCTATGGTTTCAGACCCAACCGCGCTACTATTATATATACCAATCTGGTCAAGCACGCTTTTCCGGGCCTGAACACAGTCTTGGGCGGCATTGAAGCCAGCCTCCGACGCTTGGCCCACTATGATTACTGGGAAGACAGCATCCGGCGGTCCTTGTTATTGGATGCCAAAGCCGATATTTTGGTTTACGGCATGGGCGAAAAGGCCGTGGTCCAAATTGCCGAACGCTTGCTGCACCGCCAAACCTTGGACAACATTGCCGGTACGGCCGTGGTTCGCTCCGAAACCCCGGCGGGCGACAACGTGCTTGCCCTCCCCGGTTTCGAGGAAGTGATCAAATCCAAAGAACAATTCATTCAAGCTTCCTTGTTGGCCGAAACCGAACAGCACTGGAAAAACGGCAAACTGCTGGTACAGCCTCACGGCGCCCGATTCGTGGTGGTCCAGCCGCCGGCGCCGCCCTTA
>JAAXVQ010000137.1 GCA_013335425.1 Candidatus Firestoneibacteriota bacterium
TCTTGCCCGATGACACGACTGGAGCAGGCGGTATTGCCGGTAGAAAAAGCGGAGGTTCGTGGTTCAAGATTTCCCAAGCCGTGTGATTCGCGGCTATGCGCATAATCCAAAGGCAAGGAACGTCCGATAGGCCGGGATGACCCCGCAGGAATTTCCGCCGCAGCGACGGAAGCCGGCTCCGGAGGCTTTGCCCCCATTTCCGTGGACACGGGTAACAGAGTTTCCGGGACTAAAGGCCCGGTTTTTTTGATCTGTGCAGCCGGCTGTTGCCGGTAGATGTCAACCAACCGTTTAATCGTTCCCGGCACGCTCTTGGGAGCATGGGCAACTAAAAACTCCGGTAAAAGATCTTTAAGAATATTTTTCCCCAATATCCGGTAGGCCAGCGCGCCTTGAATCGGCGTCTTCGCAGCTTTGTCCAACAGGGTAATGGGCAGACCCAATTCTTTTGATTTGCGCAAATGTATGTTGGCCGGGATGTAGGTGCCGTAAAGCCGGTCTCCGACCATGGATTTTAATTTCCGCAAATTGCTCATGTCGAAATCTTCCGTATGTTGAAAATTGTTCACAAATATCCTGATAATGACTTGCCGCCAATGGCGAGCATTGATGGTTTCGGCTTCCTTGATGATTTGAGGAATCCCGGCCAAGCCGCCGGCACCGGCCTCTGTGGGAATAAGCACCATATCCGCCGCCAATAACGCCGCCCGGGTAAGGTAACCGATATAAGGGCCGTTATCGACGATAACCAGGTCATAGTCATTTTTAATTTCAGCCAGAGCTTCCGTAAGTTTGCCGATACGGTGGAAATCCTCGGCGACATAGGCCAAGTGCTGATTGGATAAAAACACGCTTAAATTTTCTTGTTTGAACTCCAGACCTTGAGGGCGAAGGGTTTCGCGAAAGAGGGTATGCGTGCCTATCTTTTTCAGGCTTAGACCATTGTACATGTCGGCGATAGTATGTTTGTTGTCAAAAACATGACGGCCCAAATAAACACCGACATTGCCTTGCGGATCATTGTCGATCAAGGCCACCCGGAGGTTCCAATCCGCGAAGAGGGAGGCCAAGCTGATGGCGGTAGTGGTCTTCCCTACGCCGCCTTTGTTGTTGGCAATGGCAATGACTTTGGCCATGATTTTTCGAATTCACTCCTTAAAGGCGGGCGCAACGTCCTTTTCTCGGCAGCAGGCTTTCAAAACAATTTCGAAAATCTCCTGATTACCGAACCAGCATGGGTCTTATCATAAAGAACGGCTTTAGTCGGCAATAACTTGAGGAAAATCCGGGGAATAAACAGGAAGATCAGCTTGGTAAAACGGACACCCGCAAAGATGGATTAGGGTAAAGCCAACATAACTCCCATAAGCGCACCATAAAGCGTGCTGATGAAAGGATTGCTGGTGATGGGACAGCTGCCCGAAGCGCAGCCGATAAAACGATAATAACCAAAACCAAGTGCGGCTCCGATCACGCCACCGAGAACAATTTTCATAACCATGGGTTTGCTCCTAAATAAGTTCATGGATGACACCGCTTAAAGGGAACCAAAGGCGATCATGCCCTTGAAAAAAATGAACAATCCAAAAACGATAAGCAATATCCCGCTGGCGATGCGCACTCCCGTGGGGTGAGTTTTAAAAAAACCGACTTGATTGCGGAAAAAGTGAGCGGCATAGGCGGCGAGCAAAATCGGGAGGGAAAATCCCAAGGAATACACCAACAATAACCCAGCGCCATAACCGGTAGTTCCCCGGGCTGCGACCAACGCCAGTACGCTGGATAGCATGGGGCCGACGCACGGAATCCAAACAATGCCCAAGGTCAGCCCCAGCAACAAACCGCCGAATTTCCCTTCCGAACGGCTGGTGAGGCCGGAGAGAAAGGTCAAATGCTTGAACCAATTGATGTCAAAAAGCATAAGCACGCCGAAAACCGCGATTAGAATACCGGCGCCCTTCTCGACATAATACATGCCAGGACCGATAAGCGCCCCGAAGAGGCTGGAGACTATCCCCATCAGCACAAAAGTGGTTGTAAGTCCCGCGACAATCAGCAACGGCCGAGCGCGGTGTTCGCGCTGAGTACCTGCCACCAGTATGGGGAGAATCGGCAGCACGCAAGGAGAAAATACGCTAGTCAATCCGGCGGTGAATACCCACAGCAAGTTCAGATTCTCGGTAAGCATCGGCAACGTTCCTCCTTAGTGTTTTCCCGGAGCGGTCTTGCCGGCTTTGGTTCGGGGTTTGCTTTTCTCATACCAAACCAACGCCGAGAAGCAGGTGGTTTTACGATCCGGATCATATAACTTTTCGACCCGCAGGTCCAGAACTTCGCCCGGATTGGTTGCCAAAAATTCATTGATTTTAACTTCCAGCTTTTCCACAGTATTGCAGCCGAACAATTTGACTTGGTCCATTTTCATTTCACCTCACGCAGGATTTTTTCCGCTTCCAAAGCGGCGATCGTGCCGTCGGACACAGCCGTGGAAATTTGCCGATAAACCTTCACCCGGGCATCGCCGGCAGCCAACACGCCGGAAAGGTTGGTGTGCATCAAATCGTCAGCCTGTATATAACCTCGTGCATCCAAGCCTACTTGTCCCTTTAAAAATTCCGTCCGCGGCGTAAACCCGATATAAACAAAGACCCCGTCGGCGGCGATAATTTTCTTTTCACCGGTGTTTAAATCCTGGACGGCGACCCCCTCCAAGCGGTCTTGGCCGATATATTCCCGGGGTTCATGGCATAAATACATCCGAATTTTCGCGTGCCCGCGCGCATGCTCTTCGGCAATCGCGCTGCACTGAAACTTATCAAACTGGTGGATCAAAGTCACGCTTTTGGCAAATTGGGTCAAGAACACCGATTCTTCCACCGCCGAATTCCCGCCTCCGATAACGACCACATCTTTGTCCTGATAAAAATCGCCGTCACAAGTGGCGCAATAAGAAAGTCCCCGTCCCTTAAATTTGGTTTCTCCGGGAATACCCAACTTGCGCGGCTCTTGCCCCATGGCCAAAATGACAACCTTGGCTTCCAATCCCACTTCATCATCCAGCACGACGCGTTTCACGGCGCCCTGAAGCTCCAATGCCGAAATTTCCGCCGCCGTATAAAAATCAGCCCCGAAATGCCTGGCCTGGTCTTCCATACGTTTCGCCAAATCGCGCCCGTGGATCTCCGGAAAAACGCCGGGATAGTTTGCCACCAGATGCGTAGTTTTCATCCAGCCGCCCGGAAGATTTTCATCCACAATCGCAGCCTTGAGACGGGCCCGACCGGCATAGAGAGCAGCCGTCAGCCCAGCTGGACCGGCACCGATAACGATCAAGTCATATGACTTCGTTTCCATGGTTTGCCCCGCACAGTTTCAGATAGGGGATTGCGTCCCTTTTTAATTACACTGGTGTTTAATTTAAGAGCGCTTCCAGCGCTGCCTTAATTTCCGACTTTTTGATTTCTCCCGACAAACGCCCCCCGATTTCCACACCTTGGCGAAAGAAAAGCAGCGTCGGGCTGCCGGTCACGTTGAGTTTTTCCGCCAAAGCGCGGTTGCCTTGACGAAACACTTTTAAAAATTTAACACGCCCCGTAAACGCTTCTTCCAAAGAGGAAAATTTCGGAGCCAACGCCTCGCAAGGCGGACACTCGGTCGAAAAAAAATCGAGCACGACCGGCAAATCCGCCGCCAGTACTTCGGTTTCAAACTGATCCTGGTTGATTTCCTGAGTCATGACGCCTTTGCCTCCTGGATACGTTTCTGCAATGCTTGAAAATAAAACCGCAACCCCTGTTCCATGACCGCGGACACAGGCTTGCAATCCGGCGCGAGTACCTGACCATGCTGGACATGCGCTATGGCGCCGCAGCCACCGCCGCAAGCCGGTGCCTGGCTGCAATCTTGGCAACCGGGGATAGTTTCAATATTCCTTTTCTGCCAATCACCCGCGGCCGCATCAAGCTGCCAAACAGGGTCGTAGGTCCCCAAACTATAGCCTTCTTGTCCCAAGGTAGCTGTACACCCATAAACCCGTCCGGACATATCGAATCCCCATTCATGTTTGGCCGCCGGGCAAGCGTCGAAGCGCGGGATCAGCATCTCCCCGTTCTCCAACCATTCCCGCATGCCGTAAAACGAAGGTTGGTGAAAACGCCTGATTTCAGGGTGTGTCTCCGTCAAATCCACAAAGGTCCGGTACATGGTATCCAACCCGAACAGATCCGCCGGACAGCCATAGGCGTCGTACAACTCATAATTGCGTCCGAGTTGGGTTTTAAAACGTCCTGCCGGCAAATCCAGCCAACCGTGTTCAGTTGCCAAACGGGTCAAATCCAATAACCCGTCAATATTGGCCCGGTCCAGTACCACCCTCAAATTGAGGGTATGCCCGGCAGCCAACGCCAAATCAATGCCGTGCACGATCCTGTCAAAGGTGGGCTCTCCCGCCCGTGTCCGGCGACGGCTGTCATGCTGTTCCCGGCTGCCGTCCAGGGTAACTTGAATTTCTTTGACCTTGCTCCCGGCCAAATCATCGAGCCATTCTGCCAGCCTGAAACCATTGGTGACGATAGCGGTTTCCAAGCCCCGGTTGGCGCCGGCGGCTAAAATGTACTTCACGATGCCGCGTAATTCGCGCCCCGGGCCCAGCGGCTCTCCTCCGAAGATCGTGACAAATTTCGAACGACCGGCGGCCACCGGAGCATCCAGAGCCAAATCAACTTGCCGCGGGGTCATCAGACCTTGTTGCTGGTAAGAACGTTGGTAGCAATAGGAACAAGCCAGTTCACAGGCATAAGTCGGAGCCAGCAGCAATTGCACAGGCGTTTGACGGTATGTTTCCGCGAACTCCAACTGTCGTTGCTGCCAAAAAGTCCGGGCAGCAGCCGGAGAATCAAAAGCATAGCCCTGTACGAGGCGTTGCTTATCACCCGACGACCAAGAAGCGCCGTTCTGCAAAGCCGACGCCTCCTTAGGACTCACCAGGTCTAAGGCCCCGGACAAAAGATTCAACGCCGCCAACTTCCGGCCGAGAATCGGTTCCGGCAATTCCAACACCACCGTATGCCGGCTGACTACTGTCGTCTCCCCGGATACGGAATTTGATTCTTTCATTTTAGTCGTGGCAACCGGCAATGGTTTTGGTTTCCTTGGCGCAGCATTGGGCGCTCTTGAGACTGGGACAGCATTTGTTTTTGGCTTTTTTCGCGCCTGTTTTTTTACCTTTGGTTACGCGTATCATAATTAAATCTCCTCGGGTTTATTGGCCGTGACTTGCACGGCATAGAAAAAATAGCCATTTTTAATGTACTCACGGGTTTTCGTGATTTCCAATCCGACAAAACCCACGTTTTCAAAAACGTCTTTTAGTTCGTCCGAGGTCAGACAACCTCCAAAACAGGCGGCGCGTTGTTCGGGGTCGGAACGAATCGCTGCCGGTAATGGATCGCGGGAAGCGGGATCAGCCAAGACCAAGCGCCCTCCGGGTCTCAGAACCCGAAAAATTTCCTTCGCAGTCGAACTTTTATCGACTGCATGATTGAAAACGCAATCCCCAATCACCCAAGAAAATTCCCCGGTCTTAAACGGCAAGAATTCCAGGTCACCCAGAACCCAAGCAACCGCCAATCCCGTTGATAATTCCCTGGCCCGGTCAAGCATGGCGGGCTCAGCGTCCACTCCTACCCAGCGGATCGCCGACCCATAACGCTTGGCCAGACGGGTAAGCAGCTCTCCCCGGCCGCAGCCGATATCCAAAACCGCATCACCGTTTGCCGGTTTAAGGTTCCCCTCCAAGCCCGAACAGCAGCTCAAAGGTTCACAACCGGCCGCCAACCGCGAATAACGAGTGGTTTCCACCTTAACTCCCCGACGAATAAATGTTTAAATTATTATATTAGAATTTAATTATATGTCAAGAATTTCTTCCGACTTTTTTCCAACCCCGCCGGAGACTGTGTCACAACATGTTTTTTAAAATCAGGTTCCAGAACAAGCAGCGTTAATTAAACTATCGTTTCCTAGGAGCCTGTCGGACTTTCTCCTCAGAGATGGTATAATAGCGCCGTTATCCCCCTTTGCAAAAGGGGGAA
>JAAXVQ010000483.1 GCA_013335425.1 Candidatus Firestoneibacteriota bacterium
CAAGTTTCCACATTTAATGTCGCCAACAGAGATCATGATTGCTGCCATATATTCGGTCTCATAGCAGAGGTTTTTTTACCTCAGGACCAGAGCTACTCCTCCGGCGCGACGGTCATGGAGCTGGGCGAAGGCCTCGACGCTGCCCCGCGCGTTCGAGAGCGTGTTGTCCACGTCGCGCAACCGCACGGGCTCGGACGGCGCGGCGGCCCGGATGGCGGCCGGCGGTTGCGCCCGGCGGGTTTCTTCCACCATCCGGTTCCAGGCGCTGCAGCCCGGGCATTGCCCCACCCATTTGGGGGATTCCGTGCCGCAATCCTGACAGACAAAAACGCTTTTGGCCCGGGCGGATTTCACGGTTATTTTTTCCAGAGCAGCTTCCAGGGATTGTCTTTGAGATCCTTGATGAGCTTCTTCAGGTTTTCCGCCATCTCCCGATCTTCGATGAGCGCACCCAGCGTGCCCTGCCCCTGGTCAATTTTTTGCAAGGCCGCATCCAGGCGGGCGGACGTGGTTTTCAAGTTTTTCATGGTGACGGCCAGGTTGTCGCGATTTTCTTCGTTGAACATCAGCCGCAAATCCTTGGAGACCGCGTCCAAATCCTCGGAAAAGCCGCGGATATCCGTGGAAGCTGCGGAAAAATTCTCCAATGTCTGGTTGATGTTGTTCTCATTTTTTGCCAGGACCCGGTCCAAACGCCGGGTTACGCCGCTGATGTTTTTAAGCGCATCCACCAGGGAATTTTTCATGTCCGGATCCCCCAGCAGGGTGCGGACCGAATCCGCCAACTGGCCGAGGCGCTGAAAGGCGCGGTCGACGCTGGCCGGGTCCACGCCGTCCAACTGATCGCCAGGCTTTAAAAAAGTGCCGGTTAAGGTGGTGGGGATCACGTTGACGTATTTATCCCCCATAAGCCCTTTGGCAAGGATCTGAAACTTGGAATCCGAGGGCAGCTTCACGTCCTGGTTGATGAAGATCATCAGGTGTATTTTTTCGCCGCGCGTGACAATGGTGTCCACGCGCCCGATCTTCACACCGCCGCCGATCACGACATCGGCCTGCGGGTTGATCGCATCCACGAAATTAAAGGCCACGTCAATGGGGTAGCCTTTTTGCCCGAAGTGAAATTTTTCCACGGTCAGAATGATCATGGCCAAAAACACCAAAGCCACGGCCGCCGTGATCCCCACCTTGATTTCCAAGCTCAGATTGTCTTTTTTTCGTTCCATATTGCGGTCTACTTTCTATTTTCGATTTTCTATTGTTCTGCCTTTTTCTCTTCCCGTCACTTTACCACAGGTTTCGCGCAGAATCTCTTGATTTTATAGTCCGTCCTAGGGAACAGGCATGCCTCTTCCCTACCAGGTCAAACCAATGAAATCGGCCCAGGGGCCGACCCGGTGATGAACTGGTGCACCAGCGGGTTTTTCGAATGCTTGATGCGCGTCATGGTCCCCACCTCGACGATGCGCCCCTGATGAAGCATGGCGATCCGATCCGCGAGTTCTCCTTGCCAGTACGCCACAGCCGACTCGGCGCGGTCTCGGATTTCCACGGTCCAATCGCACCAGGCAACCCCGCCGAAGTGTTCCTTGAGCGCCACGAACATGGCGTAGTCGTGCAGCCAGTGATCGTTGCGGGCGCAGAACCGCTCGAACTCATGGTGGCCGTGTCCGCCCCGGATGGCTCGAAAGCGTTCGTAAGCAAGGCGCAGTAACCGCTCTTTCTGTTCGGCCACGCCCGCATAGGCGACGCGATCCTCGCCCAGGGATGGGTAATCCCGCAAATCGTCCGAATCCAGGCGACCCTCTTCTTCCAGGAGCTCGGGGCTGAGGCGGAGCGGGTTGCCCGCGAAAGCGGACGGTCCCGACTAGGGGGAGTTGCCATAGAC
>JAAXVQ010000138.1 GCA_013335425.1 Candidatus Firestoneibacteriota bacterium
GTCCCCATGAAAGCTTCCATCAAATAACGCCTGTTTTTCAAGCCATCTTCTTCCAGGCCGAAAGGGAGCAAAACCGGCAACCCATCCGCAACTTCCAATTCCAGCGGACGCGGACCTGCATTTTGCAAAGTAAGGATGCGCATCAAACCGCCGACATTTTCATTAAGCAGGGAAAAAAACTCAACTGTGGTTTCAAGTCCTGCCTGCGGGTTGTGATCCCGCAAAAGGATGCGGTCCGCGGAAACGGTCATTTCCTGTTCAATCTGTAGCGGATTTTTCCGCGCATATTGAAACGGCTCATAAAGCATCGGGTTACGGCCGCCATGGATTTTCAGAAATGTCCTAAACCCCTGGTGATTGGCCAATTGATACGCTTGCGTTGCCGGCAGGTATTCCATGAGGGCGTGGTCTTTATCCTGCGTCCCAAAACTGCAGATCCCCTGCCCGCGATTGACATAAAACGCCCAGGTAGGAATACCGAATTTCCCGCCGATTCCGGGCAAAAAACCGGCAAAGGGGGCTTTGGCATTATAATCCCGCAAGGTAAAGGCTGCTTGCGATTGCATTTGCTTATTTTGAAGAACCTTTCTTTTTTCCATGATTCAACGCTTATTCCATATTAAATTGCGTGATGGAATAGCTCGGAAAGGTATATTCAATTTTATCGGCCGGCTTCAACTCATTGTAAGAGAAGTCCTGGTTGTTTAAAAATTCATATTCCGAGTAGCGGCGGATTTTAATCGTGGAACAAGCCATCGATTTGAACCGTAACGTTGCGGTAATGTCCATCTTCGTATGCTTGTTGACGAAAATGACATTGTAGCCTTTCTTGGTGCGGCTGGCGTATACCTTAAGATCGTTATTGTTGTTTTGTACGTTGATAAGTTCGTCTCCGAATTGTTCAAACAAACGATAGGTATAAAACGCCGGCAATGTCCCCAGTTCTTTGGTGACGATACCATAGGAACCCGTATCATATAGTGCGAAAAAACACACGGTATTGACTTGCTGCTTCATCATCTCCCCCAGGGTCATGGTCCACCAAACTGCATTGGCAAACGTGTCCGGTGTGGCTTCCCCGTTGAACAAGCCGCTCCAATCTGAATTGATTTCGGTAATGCCGATGGGAATATTTCGATTGGTTATTTTTTTAATTTTGCGAGCCAATCCCGGAATGAGCGTATCCCAAGTCTCCGTGGTATCCAAGAGCGTTTCCACATGCCAATCGGGGACACCGTTGACGCCTCCGAACGGATAGTGATGGAACGTCACCAAATCCACATCTTTTCCGCATTCCTTCAGAAATGTCTCCATCCAGGATTGCCCGTTTTTGTCAAACGGCATATCCGGTTTATCGCCCGAGTAACCGTATTGCGCCAATTCAGGACCGCAAATTACGATTTGGGGGTCTACTTTTTTCATGGCTCGGCTGAAACTCTGAAACTGTTTGACGTAATCCGCGACACGAAAGGGATGATTGACGAAATGCCTGGACTCGAAAAAATCAGGTTCATTGCCAATCGCCCAATATTTTACGTTCAGTCCTCTCTTTTTGCAAAACTCAACCAGGTCGGCAGCTTCATCCGCCGTGCCTTCATGCAATTTAACCTGAATCATCGGTTCGGCTTTTAGTTCGCGGCACAGAGCGACAAATTTCTGAATCTGTGCCGGCAGCAATTTATGTTCATCGCCCCAATCTCCCCCGGGAAAGCGTAATAAAGAGAGATGCGCTTTTTTATACAGCGCAACTGCGTTTTTGGAATAATCCATCCAACCGTCGGGGGTATCCACGGCCGGAAAAGCATTAATACCGTAGACCGACGGGCTTATCTTCGAGACGACCTGGCCGCCATTGATGGAAACTTCAGCATTCTGATTTTTCAGCCACTGATTGTTAAGCACCTTATTGATGCCTTCCATGGCGTCAAAGCGATTGGCGGAAATAACGCCGTAATTCCACTGTGTGGGATCGATGTGACTCAAACCCTTGCCGTGCCAAGTCAATTGCAAAATCCGGTTTCCGTCCGGACCCGCTTTGTCGACCGCCACATCCACAAAGACCAATTGTCCTTCGTGAAAAGGGTCAAGGCCCAATTCCTTGATGGGAATCTGCGTTTTTATCTGATATCCCTTATCATTTTTCTCCACAAAAACAGGCATGTCTATTTTCCGGTTCTGATTATAAACCCAAATGGAAGGTGCAAGATTTCCTTTGCCGGGGCTGAGCCCAATTTGAAAATCCTTCGGCCCATAAGAGCGCTTTAATTCATTGCCGAAACCCAAGAAAAGTTCAATGCAATCCCCATTCCAGATATTGCCTTGGGTCTTATCATTATAATTGGGGTCGCTTTCACGAACCGAAGCGGCGACATACAAATTCTGTATATCCGCAAACAGATATACGGTTGCATTCAGCATTTTGTAATCCTGCCAGATTCCCGCCGTGACCTGATTTTCGCCGAACAACTCAATCGGCGTGCAATAAGGATAATATTTTTCAAGGTTGGAATTGTCGATTTTACGGTTAAAATAGATATGTGCGCCGGAAACCTCTGCGCTTTTTTGAAGCCCTTTCCGTTTCTCCGAGACCCCTTTGACGATGATTTGCCCGATATAAAAAACGCCTTCCCCCTGCTGCGTGGGCGAAAACTCTATCTGCCTGACATTGGTGAGATTTATAGGCGTGGTCCTGTCCTTAACGCCTTCGGGTTGAAAATAGGGATTCAGTACAAAATCATCAATGGCCAGCTCAAGCATGTGCCATTCTTTATCCTGATAAAGGTGGGTATGAATAAAGTACCGATTACCGGCATCGACCAGAGTGATTTGCAGGATTTTCCCCGGCGTTCCCTTGGTGAAAATATCAATGCTGGTCGCCTCGTTCCAATTTCTTTTAATCGGTTCAAATACGCCGCAATAACCCTGATTCTTATTTTGATATTCGATTTTCAAGACACTCTGATTCTGAATCTGGGCTTTATCCAAAGAGAATTGAACAGCGGCATTTTTTTTATATGAATTGATGAAACGAATTCGCTGGCTGAAATCGCCCAGCGTGATATCGGCGGCGGCGTTCACACCTTGGAATAAGAGCCCGGCAAAAACCAAAAACGAAAAAATTTTTTTCATCGATTATATTCCTTGTTATAAAGTAGAAAATCCCCGGCGGGAAATTCTTGCATCATGCCACCGGGAATCCCCAGCCTTCCGGCCCGAGGATTCCCGGTGGTGGTTGGACGCTTAGACCAAACGTTTATTGAAATTCAATATCGTCAACCATAATTTCCCCATTACCCTGTTTGGCACCGATTTCCATTTCGACCGTAATGATATTTTCCAGATTTAACTTCTCATCGCCTTCCTGATTGCCCGCATAAATGTTTTTCGTGAAAGCGTTCAGCGGCAAAAGGTATTTTTTCCAATTGCCCGTCCCGTACTGCCAGGCCGACGTCCATTTTTCTCCATCTCCGGATTCTTGTTCATTGACCGAAATCCTAAATTTAATTCCCATGGGCACCTTGGCGACCACTTGCAGAACCGTGGTGCCTTTCACGTTTAACGCGGTCGCCGATTCGATCAACGAGGAACCGAAGCCCAAGCCGCAACCATAGTCGCCGTTGCCGGAAATATAGACCACATCGAGATATTTTTCGTTTTTCCTGTTTTTCAAAACCCCTTTGCGCGTCTTAATGGAGGCATTGATGACGGCGCCGTTTTGCTTATCGCCATAGATATACAAATTATTCAATTTATTAGTTTCAAAATTTTCAAAAAGCTTCATTCCTTCGGTTGATTTCGAGCCGACGCCGTTGTCGTTTTTAGTTACCGAAACGCCGTTGATTTCTACACGTTCGATATAAAATATTCCGTTCCCTGGAGTTAATGGTTCGAATTGCATTTGAAAAACCGTCGCCAAGCTCAGCGGCTTTTCTTTCTTTGCTTCGGCCGGCTGAAAGTAGGGGTTTTGTTTAAATTTTTCAAAGGGGATGGAAAAAGTTTTCCACTCATTTGAAATTTGGATTTCATTTACATAAGAGACATGATTGGCATCAAAAAAAGATATCCGGACCATGCTGTCCTGCGTACCCCGGATGTTCACCAGCACGCTTTTCCCGCCTATCCAACGTTGCACCATGGAGTGGCGCAATGTGCCGCACCAGCTGTCCTTATCCAGAAAATATTTCACTTTCAAAACACTATTCCCTTTTTCATCCGATGCTTTTTCAAATGCTATTTGCGTCTTCTTGTCGCCTTTATTATCCGCAAAAGATTCCCACTTGGACATATCATCATTTTCCAAGGAAATCGCAGTTAACCCCCAGGCCGGCGGATGGATCCAAATTCCCGTGATAACCAAGGCTAAAAAGCAAAGAACCTTTTTCATAAGTCCCCCTATTGATATAAAAAAATATTGTCGATCTGCACTTGAACAGAACTCCAGGGCTGCCCTTTCGTTTGCCATTGAATGGCGGTGGCATAGGTCAAACTTTCCGTCAATGATTTATTGGGCGTGCCAAAATAGGGATCCTGTGCAAATAGCGCAAACGGCAAATTCTTTTCAGTCCATTCGGTTGTGGTTGGAAAATCAATTTTAAAGTAATTATAGTCCGTGATGTTGGAAGATTGAATTTTAATGCTATAGACTTTAACATCTCCTTTCACTGAAAAACGAATACCTTTAAATTGATTCAAGTCCACGGTTCCGCCCACTTGATTCAGCAAGGTCCCAAAACCTATAAACCCGTTGGCATAAACCGTGGTAACCGTGCCGGTTACGGCCAAGTAGCCGTTTGATCCGTTGGCGCCCAAACCGTTTTGTATGGTCAAGGCGAAGGGACTGGGAAAGATCCGCGAGGTACCGCCGTTGCCCGAATCATTAAAAGAGTACCAAGCGCCTCCCAATTTGTTTTTAAACGGCGAGGATGCGGTCTCAAAGTCATCAATCAAGGTTAAATTACTGGCAGCGACCGGTGTCGCGGTCGGTATGCCGCGAAAAAGATCTGCCGGAGCCGCGGGATTTCTTTTAGTACACCCGGCAAGCCCGGACAGCATTGCCAGCATCGCGATTAAAACTGTAATATTTTTCATGTTTTGTCCCTCGGTCCGCCAAGTATATCAATAAAAATTCACATCATCAATTTGAAAATCAAATTCGCTTTCACCGGTTGCCGGAATCCACTGGAGAGAATCAATATCCGCGGCAGAAAATGATATGGGCATGGTGGCGGCCGGTTGTTTTAAATCGGAAAACGGAATCCGCACGATTACCCAATCCGAGGAGACCTGAAATGAGTATTGAAAATCCGAATTGGAAGCGGTGATGGCGTGTTTTTTAAGGATAAAAACCATTTTATTGGCAATACCCGAGCGGCAATAAAATTGCACGCCGTGAAACGCGGAAAGATCCACGGTGGTGCCGGCCTCGTTTAAAGTACACCCAAAGCCCGCAAAAATTATGCGCTGGGGGGCCGGCGGTGCCAAAATGCCGGCGAAGCGGAAGGAAAACTTCGGGCTCAGTGGAGACCCTTGGGGATACATGGGCAGGGATTTGCCGGAGGCCGGCGGAGCCGGGTCGATAAGACTGCCGGAGGAGTCGACAAAAACAAACCATTGCCCACCCAATTTATTTTCCGCGCCGCCCGATTCAAAATCGTCTACCCATGAACGAAATTGGACCTGCGGCTCAGAAACCGCTGATAATAACGGATTGGTTTTGGCGCACCCCTGCCAAAACAACGCAGCCGTCGCGAATATTACGCAAACTCTGAAAAACCGGATAATCGTCATAAGTCCGCCTTAAATTCCCCTGCCTTTATAGCGGCTAAAAACCGCTTTGCCCGCCCTCGGACACCTTGATCGAAAAGGTTTACGCTGGCCCCCTGGAACCAAGCCCATTTTTCGCCGGCCCGTATTAAAAAGCCATACGTATGTTCACGTCCGTTTCATGGGCGTTAAAACTTCCGAGCGCATCAAACAAATCCATAACCTTGCTCATCTGATAGTTCACGGCGATTTCAACCCTCTGGTTCCATTGATATTTCAAACCCACGCCGTATTGATCTATAATTTGGTC
>JAAXVQ010000139.1 GCA_013335425.1 Candidatus Firestoneibacteriota bacterium
GATCTCCCGGATCACCCCCAGGATTTTCGGAGGATTGGCCAGCAGGTCTTCCAGGTAAGCAATGCGCTCCTGTACCTGGCGCTGCTCATCTTCGATTTTTTGGCGTTCCAGAGCTGCCAGGCGGCGGTTAAGGTGGTGATGAACATAAACGCCATGGGCAGAGCGGTCACCCAAACATACCGGGCCTTGCCTTCTTTGAGCATAATCACGGAAGCGATTCCCAGGGCGATAGCGGCCAGCAATTGGTTGGTCACGCCGAACATGGGCCAGATGGTGGCCACGCTGCCCGAGTAAATCAAAAAAGCCCAAGCCGCCACCACCAACATACTGGCGCCCAACACGCCCGGCAGCCAGGAACGCTGCGCCAGGGGCTTGAACACGACACTGCCCATTTCCTGAACCAAAAAGCGGGCCACGCGGGTCCCGGCATCCACGGTGGTTAAAATAAACAAGGCTTCGAACATAATGGCGAAATTGTACCAATAGGGCATCAGGCCTTTGAGACCCGGCAGGCCGCCCAAAATCGAAGCCATGCCCACGGCCAGGGAAACCGCCCCTCCGGGGCGTCCGACCACATTGAGCCCCACCAAGGTACAGAGTTCTTGGATCCGATGCACGGGAAATCCCAAGGCGGCCAGTTGGTCGAAGGTTAGTTTGCTGTTGATGGCCAAATAGTCGCCGGGTATCAGCACCGTGGCGGCAATCAGGGCCATCATGGCCACAAACCCTTCGGTCAACATGGCGCCAAAGCCGATGAACTTTATTTCCTTTTCGTTCATCAGCATTTTGGGCGTGGTGCCTGAGGAAATTAAGGCGTGAAAACCCGAGATGGCGCCGCAGGCAATGGTAATGAACATAAAGGGGAACAGGGTGCCGGGAATCACCGGGCCGCCGCCTCCGACGAAACGTGTTACCGCGGGCATTTGCAGGTCGGGCGCCAAGATCACCACGCCCACGGCCAAGAGTAAAATGGTGCCGACTTTCATGTAGGTGGAGAGGTAGTCGCGGGGTGCCAAAAGCAGCCAAACCGGAAGGATGGCGGCTGAAAAACCATAGAGGGCCAAGGCTCCGATGAGTTGGTTGCGGGTTAAGTTAAAATAGGGTTCCAGCCAGGAACCGGGCACTCCGTGTCCGCCGATAATGGCCGCCAACAGCAAAACCACGCCCAAGAGAGTCACTTCGCCGACTTTTCCCGGGCGCAAGATTTTCAAATACACGCCCATGAACAGTGCAATGGGAATGGTGGCCGCCAAGGTGAATGTTCCCCACGGGCTGGCGGTCAAGGCATTCACCACCGCCAGACCCAAACCCGCCAAGGCCACGATGATGATGAAAATAATCGCCAGGGAAGCGGCCAAGCCGCCCACGGGCCCGATTTCGGCTTTGGCGATTTGCGCCAAGGATTGTCCGTCCCGCTTGACGGAAGCGGCCAAAATCACCATGTCGTGCACGGCGCCGGCCAAGGCCGAACCCACCAGGATCCAGAGAAATCCCGGGAGATACCCGAATTGGGCTGCGAGCATGGGGCCGATCAGCGGCCCGGCGCCGGCAATGGCCGCGAAGTGATGGCCGAACAACACCCATCGGTTGGTAGGGTGGAAATCCATGCCGTCGTTTAAACGCACGGCCGGTGTGGTCCGCTTATCGTCCAAGGCCAATACTTTGGCCACCATCCAGGAGGCATAAAAGCGATAAGTGATGGCGAAGAGGCAGGCGGCAGCTACAATCAACCAGAGCGCATTGACTTTTTCCTGAGGACGAAACAGACCCGTGACCACCGCGAGCGCGCCGGCGCCCAGTAGGGAGACCAACCCCCAAATGATTTTCTTTAACGCGGACATGAAGGTTCCTTTCACACGGTTGAGATTAGGTATTCTACAAATTTTTCAGGCAAAGCCCAAATAAAATTATATTCCCGATGGCTTCGGGAGATCTAGCAGCGTGCTGAAAAAGTCTATTGCCTGTCCGGACGAGGAAGAGCTTTTGGGGTCCGGGTGAGCAAGCGTTGAGGAAATCCTTATCAGCAAAAGGATTTCCGATTCGAGCGAGCCTCTCCGAGGCGAGCGGCTTGCGCACCTGAACTTCAAGAGCTGATCCACCGGGGTTTTTCATCACCCGGCTAGGAGCCTGTCGGACTTTCTCCTCAGAGATGGTATAATAGCGCCGTTATCCCCCTTTGCAAAAGGGGGAAAACACACAGGCACCTTTATGCGTGAGCCATTCGGAGCGGTATTTGGATCTTTCGAAGATTTAAGTCCGACAGGCTCCTAGAGAGCGTACAATGAAAAAATTATCGGCTGACAAAGGGGCGACCCTACCGGGAAATGCCTTACCTTATCAGGCGATGTCTTGAAACGACCCTCGTTGAATCAAACGACCGTTGATCCAGCGCGTTTGTTCCTTTTGGCTGTTGCCGACAGCACCAGGATGATAGGTTTTGAAGGAACTTGGGAAATTCAAGAAAGTTCACGTCCCGGCCGTTACTGGATAGGGTTTCCAGGGAAATTGATTTTTCCCGGTTCTGGGAACCGCGGAGCATGCCGACCGGTTACGCCTGCAGTTCAAGCAAGCTTTTTTAAAGGCCGTCAGGGCGCGGGTTTACGCCCTTGAGTTTCTTGCCGATGGGGAGATGGATTGATGGTGACTTACAGTGATCTGTGCACTGCGATTGTTAAAAAGAAAATTAATTTTATCGGTCATAATCAAGTCATTCCCTTGGTCCGTGCTTTGGGGCTCAAGGTGGATGACGACGGCAACGTTGAGGGGGCGGGCAAACGCGACCTGGAAAAATTGGCAAATGAATTAAAGAGAATTTCCGGTCAACTCGGTGTGATTTTGGCGCGTATGGCCATACATCCCTTGATAAAAAATGAGACCATCGATATTCCCGAGGTTTTAAAATAGCGAGGTGAAGGCCATGAAGCTTAAAACCATTTTCGTTGGGGAAGGGCCGGAAATTCGCCCCAGGGAAATCAAACTTGTTTTCCGGGAAAGCCTGCCGGGATTGGCCCTGGTGGCCGGGCTGGGCTTTCTTTCCTACCTGTTAACGCATCTGCCGCAGTTCGGATTTTCGGATGTTTCCTGGATGCGTTTTATCGACACCCTGGTTTTGGCCGTGGTTTTGGGCATGGTGGCCAGATTGGGCGTGACGAAAACGCGCGGGTTGACGAATCGCCTGCTGCCCGGTATTTTGCTGGCGCCCATGCTGTTCATCCCGTTGGGCATTGCCCTTTACGGCATGTCCTTCCGTCTGGATCAGATGAGCAAATTGGACGGTTCCGTGATTATGACTGCGTTGCTCGCCATGCTTATTTCCATGCTGGCCATTTACTTTTTGGCGGTGCGGGTATTTAAGCTTTCCAAGAAGCTGGCATATCTGCTGGGTGTGGGCAGCGCCATTTGCGGGGCTTCGGCGATCGCCATCACCTCGCCGGCCATCAACGCCGATCCCGACGAAATGGGCGCCGCGCTGGTAACCAATACGTTGTTGGCGTTGATTTCTTTGCTGATTTTGAAATGGATTGCGTCCTGGATGGCGCCGCAATTTTGGGCCATGACGGCGGGTGCGCTGCTGCCGCAAACCGGATTCGTCAAACTGGCGGTAGTCGGGGAACTGCAGGACTACGCGCTATTAGTCAAAACCTTGCGCGTTTCGATGCTGCTGGTCCTCGTGCCGCTTACCTATTATTTCGTTCAGGGAAAATTGTTTATCCCCTGGTATCTGATCCTTTTCGCGGTCGTGGGTTTGTGGTATTCCTTTGCCGCGCCCGGCAAGGAACTTACGGCGATATTGAAAATGACCTACGATCTGCTTTTTTCCACAGCGCTGGCCGGCATTGGTCTCAACGCAAATCTCGGCGCCGTGATGCGGAAAATTTGGATGCCGCTGCTTATCACCACCTCGGTTTTTTGCATCGGGGCGGCTTTGTGCCTGAGTTTGCGTTAATGCCTGCGGCGGTTGGACGCGCGGGTGGCGGGAAGGGTCAATGCCAGATGGCGATGATCAAGCGGGTTAAAAGCGCGCCCGTCAGGGCTGTGATGGGCAGCGTGAAGATCCAAGCGTAGAGGATGCGGACTGTTACCGACCATTTGACGGCCTTCATGCGTTTGGCGCTGCCCACGCCCACGATGCTGCCGGTAATGGTGTGGGTGGTTGAGACCGGCACGCCCAATGCCGAGGCGGTTTCCAAGATCAGGGAGGCGGAGGCCTCGGCCGCGGCGCCTTCAATCGGGCGCAAATGCGCCAGTCCCCGGCCCAGAGTTTTAATGACCGCCCGTCCTCCCACGGCAGTGCCCAGGGCCATGGACGAAGCGCAGGCCAGCATCACCCAAACCGGCACATGCACGTTCTTAAATTCCCCGGCTCCGAAATATCCGCCCGTGAACAGCAGCAGGGTGATGACGCCCATGACTTTTTGGGCGTCGTTTTGACCGTGCATCAGCGACATGAGCGAGGAGGTTAAAATCTGCAGAAAACTAAAGGTCTTATTGACAAGGAGCGGCTTCGTGCGGGCTGCGAAAAAATAGCTGATTTTCAGAGCGATGAAACCCAAGAGCACGCCCAACATGGGGGAAATGAGCATGGCCAGGAAAATTTTTAAGACGCCCGATCCGATTACGACTCCGAAACCGTAGAGGGAAACGGCAGACCCGATAAGTCCGCCGATTAAAGCATGGGAGCCGGAAACGGGAAGGCCGCGTATGACGGTATAAAGCTCCCAAGCAATGGCCGCCGCCATCGCCGAGAAAATCACATAGCCTCCGTGCACGCTGCTGACCACGGCCGGGTTGACGATGCCGCCTCCGATGGTTTTGGCCACTTTGGTGGAAAGCAGGGCGCCGACAAAGTTTAAAATGGCGGATAACGTAATGGCGGTAACCGGGCGCATGACCCGGGTGGAAATCGCCGTGGCTACCGCATTGGCGGTATCGTGCCAGCCGTTGGCAAAATCAAAAGCCAAGGCAACGAGGATGGCTACCCAGAAGAAAAGCGGAATTTGCGCAATCGGTTCAACCATAAAAACCCCGTTAGCAGTATTTGAAAATAATGGATTCGACGTTCATAGCCGTTTGGTTGCACTTGTCGAGGGAACGTTCGATTTCCTCGATGATTTCCTTGAATTTGATAACGTCCAGCGGTTTTTTGTCGCCTTTGAACAACGAGGCCAGAACCCGATGATAGATTTCATCGCCTTCTTCTTCGTAATTTTTTATCTCTTTGCAGATGTTGAGGACTTTGCGGTTCAGTTTGGCTCCGGAAATGGCCCGGACGGCCTTGGCGGTTTCCTTGCAGGCGGTATTGAGCACTTCGGCGAGTTTGACGATGTCGGGCAGAATTTCGGTTAAGCTGTACAGGGAAATGCGCGTAGCCGCCGCGTCCATGAAGTCCACAATATCGTCCAAGTCGGAAGCCAGACGGTAAATGTCCTCGCGGTCATAATTGACGATGAAGGTGCTTTCCAGCCAGTTCATGGTTTTGTGGGTGTTGATGTCGCAAATGTGTTCCAATTCCTTGATTTGCCTGATCCAATCGTCGACGTTTTTGGGGTCGAAGACCCGAATGAAAGCGGCGAATTGTTCCCCCGCTTTTTCGATGTTTTCCGCATAATTGAGCATGAAATGCTCAAATTGGGTTTCTTGTTTAAAAAAATTGAAAAAACGGGTCAACATAGCGGCCTCCCGAATATCGGTGAAATCAGTTGCCGGAGAACAGACGGCATGGATTATCTATGCACCGGTCATGCAAAAGCAGTGTGGTAAATAGTTATTTGTATGCCCTTGGATTTTAATCGTTGGGTTATTCGAAAAAGGTACGGCGGATTATAACGCGATTTTTGCCAGATGTAAAAACTTACATCTGGCAAGATGTGAGCAAAACCTGACATGAGTTTTTCAAGCAAAAACCGGCCTCACCCCTGACCTCGGCGTGCCCTGCGGGCATGTCCTCGGTCTTTCCCCTCTCCAATCATGATTGGAGAGGGGGTGGCACGGCTGTTTTTTCGCCGGGCGGGGGTGAGGCGGGAGGCACAAATACGACGATTAAATTGTAAAACTGCATGAG
>JAAXVQ010000484.1 GCA_013335425.1 Candidatus Firestoneibacteriota bacterium
GCCCAGGACTTTT
Organism: Candidatus Firestoneibacteriota bacterium; assembly: GCA_013335425.1. Taxonomy (GTDB): domain Bacteria; phylum Oederibacteriota; class JAAXVQ01; order JAAXVQ01; family JAAXVQ01; genus JAAXVQ01. The sequence continues at coordinate 14 of JAAXVQ010000484.1, forward strand.
TTCGGGCAGACCCCAAAGTCATGAACCAATCATAAATCGGGGCCAGGCGGCGGTATTTGGCCAGGTTGCTCCGGTTGTCCATTTCGTCCTCCTAAGGTTGTCGGGAAGAACCGCGCAAAAAGCCGGCGGTGTACGCACAACAGACTTTTGCAGCAGGCAGAAAAGCTGTGATGACCTGTGCCGAAACGGTAAGGCGCCTCCCAGTCGGGCTGATTTTCAGATGACATTATATTCGCTCAGACCGGAAGGTTCCGGACTTTTGGAAATAATTTCGAGGCATTGGGGTATAATATGACCATGCTGTAAACCGGCTTTGAAAAGGTGCATTTGATCATGGAACGTCGCAAACCGACCAAAGACGAATTGCAGTCCGCTGTGGGAAAAACCATCCCCGATGTCATCGCCCCGGGACTCGACGTGCTCTTTTGCGGCATCAACCCCGGCCTTTATTCAGGGGCAACCGGCTGCCACTTTGCGCGCCCGGGCAACCGCTTTTGGCCCGCGCTTTTTTCCTCCGGCATCACCGAACGACTGCTTTCCCCGTTCGAACAAAAGGAATTGTTGCGGCACGGCGTCGGGATCACCAACCTGGTTCACCGGACCACGGCCACGGCCGACGAATTGACGTCTGCGGAACTGCGCTCAGGCGGGCGGAACCTGGAAGCCAAAGTTAAAAAATACCGCCCCAGGTTTTTGGCTGTACTCGGCATCCAAGCCTATGAAAAAGCTTTCTTAAAACCCGGCGTGAACGTGGGCTTGCAGGCCGAAAGCCTCGGTTATACCCAGCTTTGGGTGCTGCCCAACCCCAGCGGCTTAAACGCCCATTACCAGGCCGCTGATTTCGCGAAATTGTTCAAGGCTTTAAGACGCGCCGGCCAACGCACTGCTCAATAATTCCCTACCATTTCTTCTTTTTATTGCCCGGGAACTTCCCCTGATACCCGCGCCGGTTTTCCGCAGGTGCATAGGTTTGATACTTTGCACCCGGGCCGCCGGCAAAGCGTTTCGGTTTGCCATAACCGACGTTGGGTCCGGCATGCTCGCCGTCGTTGGCGTCCGATATATGAATCATAACCCGATGCCCTTTGATTTGTTTGTGGCCCAGGATCTTCATCACGTACCGCGCTTCGGACGCGGGCACGTCAACCAGGGAAAACGTATCCGACATCTCGATTTTGCCGACAGCCGAGCCCGGCAAACCGGTTTCGCCCGCAATGGCGCCGACAATGTCACCCGGCCCGATCAAGTGTTCCCGGCCCACGCTTAAAAAAAGCCGCGTCATGCCGCTTTCCGCCGGGGTTGCGCCCAGGTCCCGGTGACGGCTGGGGCCGGACTCACTGCGCCCGCGGTCATGCTTCCCGCCCCGTTCACGTTCGGCCGTAAGCTTGACGTCCTCCACCTGCGCCGCTTCGGGCAAAGCCAGCGCCAGCTTCAACAAAGCCGCCGCCACGTCCAGAGTGGTGTGCTCCGCCCCCACGAACTTTTCGATCATCTCCGCGTAAGTCGCAAGGTCGGCCGCTTCCAGCTCCGCCTTGACGGTTTCCAAGAACAAATCGCGCTTGCGGAACATGACGTCTTTGAGCGTGGGCACCGCCTGCCGCTTGATGGTCACCTTGGAGTAATGCTCGATCTCCTTAAGCTTGCGCATGTCTCGGCCCGCAACAAAAGAAAACGCATGCCCCGACCGACCCGCGCGCGCCGTCCGCCCGATGCGGTGCACGTAGTATTCCTCATCCTTGGGTATGTCGAAATTAAACACCGCCGCCACATCGTCCACATCGAGCCCGCGGGCAGCGACGTCGGTGGCCACCAAAATGTCCACCGTGCCTTTGCGGAACTTCGCCATGACGCGGTCGCGCTGCGCCTG
>JAAXVQ010000140.1 GCA_013335425.1 Candidatus Firestoneibacteriota bacterium
CATTACCAGTTTGCGGACTTTCTCGTCGAGCTCCGAATTGGTCTCGTTGAGCATCAGGTCCCGGCGGATGAGCAACTTGGTAATCCGGTCAAGTTCCTCAAAAGCTTCCTGCGGATTATCGAGCCGGACCGTGAACGGCTGCCTTTCCATGAACTGCCTCACCTACCCCAACAGCAAAATGACCACCGTCTCATTGTGAAAAAAAGCCGGATTGGTCTTCAAGCCTTCCACCGGAGCGATTTCCCCGTAAGTATAAAATCCGACCAACGGTACTTTTTCGCCGATAATATCCCGAATGGTGTCAATTTCCTCATGCGCGCGGCGGCCGAACATCTTGCGGCGTGCAATGCAATTGAAGACGAAGGCGATTTTGGGCGTGCGTCCCTGCATTTGCGAGAGCGCCTCCATGGCCGCAATCCGCGCCGCTTTTATCGCCCCTTCTACGCTGCCGATCATCAGGCAGACATCCGCCCCCTCGGGCAGATCGGCGGCATAGTGCAGGGCGCCGTCGGGTTCGACGGAGAACGCGGCCCTCAGCAAAAACTCGGTGGAATCGGGAATCGACATGCCCAACGGGTAGAGCAGTCCGACGCGCCCCAGGGGTTCCCGGCGTTGGCGGTCGAAATGTTCCCCGAAGGTATCCTCGTAGAATTGGACGGCCGGGACTCCGTTGAGTTCGTAGAGACGATGCCCCCGGGACTTGGTGACCTTGGCCGGCAGCCCTACCGGCTCCCAACCATGCCGGACACCGATGCCAAAAGTAAAATCACCGCTCAAAGCCGCGCCCACCGCAGTCTGGGTGAGTACGGCAGCATGGCAATATTGATAGGTTTTTTCAAAGAGGAATTCATCCCCGGCCGCGCCGCCGACCATGGGGACGATTTTCCCCAAACCTTCACGCACACCCTGAACCAGGGCTCCGCCGTCTCCGGCCACGCCGTCCGAGAGTATCATCAAAAGCTGGGTCGCGTCGGCCCTTAAACGCTCGCCCAAAAGACGCCCGGCGGCTAGGGGATCTTCCGCGATGTTGCCGCCGGGCTGCAACTGCGCTGAAATGCCCTGCAAGGCCGCCAACACCACCGAGGCTTCCTCTCCCTCGGAATTAAAAATTTCCCCCGCGGAACTGCAGCCTATGATGGGTGTCAGGGAAAAAATAGTGCGGATGCCGAGCAAAACCTGTTCCTGCACAAAACGCAAGCTGCAAAAAAGCACCAGCAAATCCGGCGACTGCGACAAACCGAGCAAACAGGCCGCGGCGGCCTCGCGGCCGGCAGCCATGCCTTCCGTCGTCTTGCTCTTGCCGATCGTACATGTCAGGGCCATGATGAGCCTCCTGGAACAGGAGCGATCCGTAAAGGCATGATACCATACCCGCAATCTTAAAAGCTACCCTAGAGAACACTAGGCGGCGCGCAAGGATGGATGCGGCCGGCGGCCGTAAAGCGGAGAACGAACGGAGTTCGAAAAAACAGACAGGACATGAATGTTCAGGGAAACCACAGGTTTCCCTGACGCAAACGCCGATGCGTTTTGCTTTCCTTCCTAACTTAGTCGGGGTGCTTCGCCCCCGAACCCCCGCCTCTGTTCTATGATGAGGCACGGTTATTTTTTTTCGCGCAACAATTCCAGAACATCTTTTTCAAGAATTTCCAAAGAAAAAAGACCTTCATATTTACGGGCCACAACGCCTCCCGGGGATAAGATCAGCAACATCGGCAATCCCTTAACCGGCCCGTGGGATTCGATCAGGAGGCGTGACGGGAGACGCACACAGGCAAAAGGCCCGCCTGCGAATTGGAATACCCGGGCATCAATTTTCGGAGCCGGATCCAGGCAAAACCCGACGAATTGAACACCCAAGCGGCGGTATTGACGCCAAAACTGACTGAGCCAACCGACTTGATCGACGCTGGACTGATTCCCTTCGGCCCAAAAATAACACAAGGTAATATCTCCGACAAACGTATCTGAAGAGATGAAACCTTCCGAAACCGAGCGCAACTTGAAATGAAATTGGTTATGTTCCCAAGTCAAACCTTCACCTTCGAGAAGCGGCTGCGCCAAGGGCGTGTCGGCAGCCCCAGCCGGGGCCACCCCGGTTAAAGCCAACAACAAGGCGACCGGCAGGAATGGACGGAAAATTTTCATGGCGCGTCGTGGCTTGGCCCGATAACCGGGCCTGCCTGCCAAAGTAGCAGCAGCGCCGTAAGCGCCAAATGCGGACGAAAGTGCTGCAGCTCAGGGAGCGGCAGGATGCCCTGCTCCAGGGTGCCGCCGGTGCCGATCACCATCGCCTTGGGCCCCACCTTTAGGCGCAAGCCCGCAACCAAGGCGGTCAAAGCTCCGGCCGTCCCCCCCACCACGCCTGCCGCCAAAGCAGTGCGGGTGGAGCGGCCCAAAAGGGATTGGGGCTTTTTCAGGGACACCCGCGGCACCAAAGCCGTACCCCGAGCCAGGGCCTGCAGGGACAACTCCAGACCCGGCAAAATCGCTCCGCCTAGAAAAACGCCCCGGGCATCAACCGCATCCACGGTGATGGCCGTACCCGCGTCGATCATGATCACGGGAGCGCCGAATTCCGCTCGGGCAGCCACAGCGTTCAACAGGCGGTCTACACCCAAGTCGCGGGGCGGCCGGTAGGCATTTTTAACCGGCATGGGCGTAACGGAGGTAATCCAACGGACCCGGCGCTTCGTCAAAGCCTGCAGAATCCCGTTCACGTCCTTGCAAAGGCGCGGCACCACGGACGCGGCGATTACGCCCTCCCACAACACCGATTTTGGATTTTTATTCAAAGCCTGCGTCCATTGGCGTTTCCAGGAAGAATCCAAACCGGCCACCGGCGTCGGCAGCGTGAATACCCGCTGCAAACGGGCACCCTGAAAAACACCAAAACGCGTGTTGGAATTTCCCACATTGACGGTCAGCAGCATAAACGGTGTTCTCCGATGACGTGTGTACGGGCGCACGCGCCTGTTCTTTGAAGTCTTCAAACTTTTATGGACTGTATCTGAATTTCACCGCTGGAAAATCTCCGCGTGATGCCCGTTTCCATCCGCACCAGCAAAGCTCCGGTTTCATCGATGCCCATGGCCGTGCCTTCGATTTTTTCACCACCCTGAATCTCCAAGCCCAAAGTCGTGCCCAGAGGCGTCAGGGAGAGACGCGGCCATTGCTCCAAAACGGAGCCAAACCCGCTTTCCCGGGCAGCCATATAGGCCGCCTCAATTTCCTCCAAAATGCGCTGCAATAGCGGAAGGCGCGCCACCGGCTTGCCCAACAACGACGACAAGGAGGCGGCTTTGTTCTTTAACGTTCCCCCCGGCGCGGTATTCACATTGACGCCGATGCCGCATACCAAAAAATTAATTTGATCGGCTTGAGTCCGCATTTCCGTAAGAATGCCGCAAACTTTCGCACCCTGGATCAGAATGTCGTTGGGCCATTTTATCCGTGCCGGTAGTCCTGTTTGGGTGTGGAGGGCGCGCGTCATGGCCACAGCCAAGAGCAAGGTGATCATGGGTATCTGTTCGAAAGTCCAAGGTGGACGCAAAATCAGGGAAAAAAGCAAATTGGCGTTCGGCTTGGACAGCCAGGAACGTTGGTAACGCCCTCGTCCCTGGGTCTGGTTTTCGGCCGCCACCAAGGTGCCTTCGGGAGCGCCGGAGGCGGCCAACTCCAAGGCCCGGTCGTTGGTGGAGGTGGTTTCCTTGAAACAGACCGCACGCTGTCCCAGTAACCTGGTCTTTAGCCCGGAACGAATTTCGTCGGGCAGCAACAAATCAGGCACTTCCAGCAGGCGGTAGCCCAAATGGGGGACGGCTGCAATCCGATAACCGGATTCTTCCAACTGGTGTATATGCTTCCAAATCGCCGTGCGTGAAACCCCCAATTGATTCGAGAGATCTTCCCCGGAAAGGTACCCGCGCTTTTCTTCCCGCAACAGGTTTAAAAGCTCCCCGGTTTTCACGAACTATTCCCATTCCAAGTGCATGGGCAACCAGGGCGCCGAATGGGTCAAAGCTCCTACGCTGATGCGGTCCACGCCCAGATGGGCAATGGAACGGGCTTCGGCCAGCGGCACGCTGCCGGAAACTTCGATCTCGGCCCGGTGATTGATCAGCTTGACCGCTTCACGCAATTGGGCAAAGGACATGTTGTCGAGCAAAATCACTTCGGCTTTGACCGCCAGCGCTTCCTGCACCTGTGCTAGAGTTTCAGTCTCCACTTCCACTGGCAAATGCTTGCGGTCATGCGCCCGCATGCGGGTCACGGCCTGGGTCACGTTCCCCGCCAAGCCGATATGATTGTCCTTGATGAGCACGGCGTCGAAAAGCCCGATACGGTGATTGGTCCCGCCGCCTGCGGCCACGGCGTATTTCGAAAGCAGGCGCAAACCCGGCGGGGTTTTGCGCGTATCGTAAATCTTGGTGGAAGTACCCGCGACGGCTTCCACATAACGGCTCGTGACCGTGGCCATGCCCGAAAGCATGCCTAAAAAATTCAAAGCCGTCCGCTCACCGGTTAAAATCGCGGCCGCCGGCCCGGCCAAACGCAGAAGTTCGTCGCCCGATTTCACTTGGGTTCCGTCGGCGACGACCGGTTCCACCTTGACCTTGGGATTGATTTGCCGGAAAACCTCCCGAACCAGGGGCAGCCCGGCAATCACGCCCTGGCCTTGCGCGGAAATCCCCCCGCGCATGGCGTCATGGGGCCGGGCAATCGCCCGGGTGGTAATATCACCGCCGCCCAAATCCTCCGCCAAGGCGCGGGCGACAATGTCCGTCATGATTTTTTTCGGCAAAGACAAGTTCATGCTTACTCCTGGTTTAAAATGTTAGGTAGGGGCGTATGGCAATACGCCCCTACGAAAATTTGTTCAAATTTGTCTTCAATTGCTCCAATTTCTGCCGGTAGTCCGCAAGCTTGGCGCGTTCAGCTTCCACTACCGGCGCGGGCGCTTTGTTGACAAAATCCCCTTGGAGTTTGGCTTCCAGGCGCTCCACGGCTTTTTCCAAATTGGCAATTTCCTTTTCCAACCGTCCGCGCTCCTTGTCCAGGTCTATCAACCCTTCCAGAGGCATCAACAATTCCATCCCTGCCACGACTGCCATTGCCGAAAGTTTTGGTTTTTGTGCCCCGGCATCCACGATCAAGTCGGACAATTTAAGCAAATTACGTAAGACCTGAGCATGACGTTTCACGGCCCCGCCATGTTCCTCGCCCAGGGGACGGATAATGAGGGTGACTTGTTGTGCGGGCGGCACATTCATTTCACCCCGGATATTGCGCACGGCATAAATGATGTCCCGCAAAACTTCCAGGTCGCTCTCAACCTCGGGTTGCCGCCTGCCCGGCTCGGAAACCGGCCAGGCAGATTTCATCAAAAAGTCGCGTTTCCCCGGCAATTGCGCCCAAATCTCCTCCGTAATAAATGGCACAAACGGATGCAGCAGGCGGAGAATTTCCTCGAGTACCCGCAGTAGATAATATTGCGCCTGCTGTTTTCCGGCGGCTTCGCCATAAAGGCGCAGTTTGAGAAGCTCCACGTACCAATCGCAAAAATCTTTCCAGACAAAATCATACAGCGTTAAGGCCGCTTCCCCGAAACGATACCCTTCCAGCGAGCGGTCGACGGCGGCCACGGTTGCCTCCAGCCGCGATAAAATCCATTGATCGGCGAAATCCGGTTGCGGCCTCCCCGCCGGTGCCGCATAGCCTTCCAGGTTCATGAGGGCAAACCGGGCCGCATTCCAAATCTTGTTCATAAAATTGCGCGAAGATTCCAAACGATCGGGCGTGAAGGCCACGTAACGGCTATGATTCTCGATGGCCGCCATAGTAAAACGCAGGCCGTCGGCGCCGGTATGCACCATGATATCGAGCGGGTCCACGGTGTTGCCCTTGGACTTGCTCATCTTTTTACCCTCGGCATCGCCGACCAAGGAATTGATGCAAACGTGATGAAACGGCACATCCCCCATGAATTTCAGGCCCAGCATGGCCATGCGCGCCACCCAGAAGAAAATGATGTCCCAGGA